>JAFQFS010000125.1 GCA_017398585.1 Clostridia bacterium | reverse complement strand
TTTTAAGTTTTTTCCTTGACCGGTTCGCGATTGCTTGGCTCTGTCTCAGCGACTCGTTTATTATATCACATCCGCTTTCCTTTGTCAAGAGGTTTTTTAAAACTTTTTTAAGTTTTTTCTTGACCGGTTCGCGATTGCTTGGCTCTGTCTCAGCGACTCGTTTATTATATCACATCCGGTTTCCTTTGTCAAGAGGTTTTTTAAAACTTTTTTTAAGTTTTTTCGAACCACTTGCTTTCGGACCTTCCGTGTCGCCGTCTCCTTGACAGCCCCGTTATTATATCACTCCTCCGAACACTTGTCAATACCTTTTGCAAATCTTTTTCAACTTTTTTTTGGATTTTTCGATTTTCTTTCTCATCCGCATAAAATCCACGCCCACCACACATACTAACACCATGACAACCATCATCATCCGCACCATCATCCTCTATTTCACGCTGATCGTCTCCATGCGCTTCATGGGAAAACGTCAGATCGGCGAAGTCCAGATTTCCGAATTCATCATCACCATCATGCTTTCCGAGATCGCCGCCACCCCCATTCTGGATCACAAGATACCGCTCCACCACGCCGTCACCGCCATCGTCCTCCTTCTCTCCATCGAACTTCTGGTTTCCTTCCTCCTTATAAAAAGCAGCAGACTGAAGCGCCTCGTCTGCGGAACGCCTTCCATCCTCATTCAGCAGGGACAACTCAATCAGAACGAACTCCGGAAAAACCGCGTGGACATCGAAGAGCTCTTCTCCGAACTCCGTCAAAAGGGGTATTCGTCTATCAGCGATGTGAACTATGCCATTCTCGAGGAAAACGGTCAGCTCTCCGTCTTCCCCTATGCAGAAAAATCCCCCGCTACTCCCAAAGATCTCTCCCTCTCCTCAGAAGAAACCGGGATCTCCCATCTCTGCGTCGCGGACGGAAAAATTCTCACTGACAGTCTGCAGACCATCGGCTGGACAAGCGAACGACTCGAAAAAGAAATCCGCCAACGGCACCTGAAGCTCCCCGACATTTTTATTCTGACCGTCGACGACCTGAACAACATCACCGTCATACGAAAATCTCTCTGAAACCAAAAAAAGAGAGGAACCGCAGTCCCTCTCTTTTCCTGCATATCTTATCAAGCAAACGTCGTTTCACCATCCGCAAGAAGCAGTTTCTTTCTTGTAATGATGTGCCAGCCGCGCTCGCCGGAAATCCCGAACTTTTCCTCCACCGCCTGTGCGATGTATTCCGGATTCAGATACTTCGCGCTGTCTGCCGATGTCACCGCCGTGATCACCAGATGATTTTCATCCCCGTCGACCCTGACCGAACGGATCAGTTCTGTGATATCCGTTTCCTTGTCACCGCTCTTGGATCGCTTCATCATCACAACCGGGTGCCGGAACATTTCCTCAATTTCCTCGCGCACTGCGGGAGAAACATCCACATCCGCATAGCGGATCTCATTTTCCGCCCACTTGATGTCCGTCAGTTTGCCCTTCTGTTCGTAAACCTGCGTCACCTCAATGCCGTTCGGCATGACCTCACGAAGCTTCTCAAGAATTTCCGCATTGGAGATCGTCTTCATCATACGCAGGTCGAGAATTTCCGCTTCACCGCCGACACCGACCGACAGAGGCGTCGCAAAGACCATCTTCGGAATCGGGTTAAAGCCTTCCGTATAATAAATCGGCAGGCCGGAACGTACAATGGAGCGCATGAGCGTCTTCGACAGATCGAGGTGGGAAATGTACAGCATTGCGCCGAACTTGCGGAAACGTACACGCACATGACGCGCCGCCTTGATGCTTCCCTTCGCCGGAACCGGCTTCTCTTCCTCTTCAACCGGCTTCACGCCGCCCGTTTCCGCGCTGGCGATCACACCTGCGCTGTCTTCGCTTTCCGGATGATCGGGACACCAGCGGCAGTACTTCTTGTCCACCAGCTTATTCACACCGCAGCCGGAACACTTTTCCTTACAGGACGGAGTCGCAATCGCCGCCTGAGCCTTGTGGCGTTCGGACAGAAGAAATTCCTTCGAAATACCCGCGGAGATCATGTCCCACGGCAGGATTTCGTCGTCCGCCATCGTTCGATTTGCGTAGAACGCAGGATCAATACCGACGGTTTCGAAAATATCCATCCATCCGTCGTAATCGAAATACTCTTCCCACGCATCAAAACGAACATGACGCCTGATCGCTTCTTCGAGTGCCTTGCCGAGACGGCGGTCGCCGCGCGCAAAAACGGCTTCCAGACGTGACACCTTCGCATCGTGATAGTTATAGCGTACCTTGCGGTCCGTGATTTTCTCCGAGAGGAACTTCTGCTTGTCCATCAGTTCCTCAATGGTATTCTGACGTTCCCACTGGAACGGCGTATGCGGCTTCGGGATGAAGCATGCGACCGACAGCGTGACCTGAGGCTGACGCGCCTTGTTGCGGTTCGGCGTACGGTAGTATTCGTCGACGACATGGCTCGCGAGCGTCGAAATTCCCGCGATATCCTCGTACGTTTCGCCCGGCAGACCGTCCATGAAGTACAGCTTGATCTGATTCTTCCCCGCCGCATAGGCAACGCCCGCCGCACGGAGAATTTCTTCCTCGGTAATATTCTTGTTGATAATATCGCGCAGTCTCGGTGTACCGGCTTCCGGCGCGAACGTGAGTGTGCTTGTACGAACCGTTGAAATCTTGTCCATCAGCTCCTTGGTGAAGCTGTCGGCACGCATTGACGGCAGAGACAAATTGATCATCTGATCGTCCGTCCAGGAGAGAAGCTTATCGGTCAACGAACTGATCTTGGTATAGTCGCTGATCGACAGAGACGACAGCGAAATTTCGCTGTAACCGCTGTTTTCGACCATCGTCCGCGCGATACAGTCGAGGGTCTCCGGTGCTTTTTCGCGCACCGGACGGCAAACCATACCAGCCTGACAGAAGCGGCATCCGCGGATACATCCGCGCATGACTTCCATCGTCACGCGGTCATGAACTGTCTCAATGTTCGGCATGACAGGATTCAGCGGCACATAGCACTTATCGAAATCCTCGACTACACGCTTGACAACGACCTTCGGCACCTGTTCGTCCGTTGTCTCAATCGCGGCGATCGTACCGTCTTCCTTGTAGGAAACATTATAGAATTCCGGAACATAGAACCCCTTCAGCTCAGTCGCAACACGCTTCAGAAACCCCTTCTTCGTGTACGTTCCGTTTTCCTTCATTTCGAGATAAAGTCTCGCAAATTCCGGCAGAGCCTCTTCGCCCTCTCCGATGGAGAACACGTCGATAAAATCCGCCACCGGTTCCGGGTTGTACGAGCAGGGACCGCCTGCAAGCAGGATCGGACCGTCCTCGCCGCGTTCGTCACGGCGCAGCGGAAGTCCCGCAAGGTCGATCATGTTCAGCATCGTCGTGTAGCACAGCTCATACTGCATGGTGAACGCCACCACGTCAAATTCCCCGACTCCATCGCCGCTTTCGTGCGTGAAGAGCGGAATGTTCCGCTTGCGCATTTCCTCTTCCATGTCGACCCACGGCGCATAGACTCTCTCGCACCAGACGCCGTCGACCGCATTGAAGCAGTCGCAGAGGATCCGCATCCCGAGGTTGGACATCCCGATCTCATACGTATCCGGGAAACAGAATGCCACACGCATCTTCACATCCGCAGGATCCTTCATAACGCAGTTCGTCTCCCCGCCGGTATACCGTCCCGGCTTCTGCACCTGCGTAATAAAACTTCTGATATCTTCTCTCATGATAAAAATTGATCGGGGAAAACTTTTTTAAGGAAAAAGTTTTCCCCGAACCCCTTTCAAAAACCTTTTAAATAAAAAGTTAAAATACAGTTTTCTATAAATTCAAGCCAAACGAAGCCCATCCATCCCGCTCAAAAGTTTTTGAGGTTGGGTCCGGGGAGGAACTTTTTTTCCCAAAGTTCCTCCCCGGAAACATCCCCTTACCGGATAAACATTCTGGACGAAATCGAAAGCGGGATCATCCAGATCAGCTGATAAATTGCGATGTACAGCGAATTCAGCAGTCCCATCGAATTGGACAGGAGCAGCAGCGTGAGAATACCCGTACCGATCAGAACGGAGAGAACGCCGAGCGCAACGTTCGTCTTTCTGGTACGCAGAACCTTTTCGCAGTACGAGATCACCTGCAGCAGCGATTTCGGCGAACCGCAGGTCACCAGACCGCTGTCGACCTTTTCTTCATACGAAGTCACTTCTTCCGCGCTTGCATAACGTACGATCTTGAGCGGCATGCGCTTCATGTTGAGTTTGCGCGCGATCATACGCTCGTCAATGTTCGGGTCGAACGTACGTACACAGACGTACAGGCCGCTGCCGGAGAACTGCTTGAGAATCAGATCGATGTCCGCATCCATGACATACTGGATGTACATCTTCGCAACGAGCTTCTTCTCGCGGAACATGTACATAACGGACAGTTCGTCGGACAGATCCATGTCGTCTTCTTCCGCGTCCGCATCAATTTCAAAGCCGTGATTTTTCAGCGCTTCGGAATTGCCGAAGAAAATGTTGACGCCGTCCACCTGAGTTGCAAGGAAACCGGCTTCGGTATCGAAAATCTTCACATTCGCCGAATGCCCCATTTCCAGCGTCGCAAATTCAAACACATCCTGCAGAGGACCGCCCGCGTATGCAAAGACGGACGCAGCATAGTAGAACACACGGTCCACACGCGCATTGTTGTAAATGCGGATGTTCTGCACCTTGACGGAATAGGACGGGAATACGTTCTTGTCGTCAAAGCTGATGATGGACGCATTGGAATATTCCTCGAGGGAAGAATCCCCGATGATGGCACTGTCGTATTCCTTCGCCGCAACGTTCGCGCGGTAGAAGGGATAACTGAACGTCAGGTAAATGGACAGGGGAGCTACGATCAGCAGAGCCGCGTAAACGGTGCCGAGCACCGCATCCGCTTCCCCGCCGCGGAAATTCATAAGAATACCGAAGATCACGGCAATGGCACCGACTGCACTGAGAAGTGCAACCATGAACCGCGTCGTCGCCGGATCCGGCTTGGTAAGTCTGCCGAAGAAACCGTCAATGAAGTCGGTCTTCTCGATCTTCATAACGTCGCAGACTTCGTCGTTGTCTTCAAACGCTCTCGCTTCGCCTTCGGATTCTTCATCCATCAGACGGCGAACGATATGCTTGGGCTTCTTGTTGCCAACAATACGGAAGTTCAGCACTTCGCGCTTGTGGTTGTAGATCGCATAAATCAGTGTGAAGAGTGCAGTCAGCGCAACCATAAAGTTGAACATGACCGGTTCACCGCTGTTCACACGCACGAGGACCACCGAGTACAGAATACCGATCACCGTCAGAATGGACAGCATCGATTCCGGCTTCGGAACGCCGCGGAACAGGTATTTGAAACCGTTGGCGATCTGTTCGTATGCACAGAGACATGCAAGAAGCATGAGCTGCAGACTCACCATGATGTATACCGTCGGGTAAACGGCGGGGTCAAACGCACCGCCGAACTGCTTCGGCGAACCGGTGAACAGCTTGGTCAACACTTCGATGTTTTCGAACAGCATCAGCAGAACGGTGAAGATCAGGCACAGGCCGAACTTCATCCAGAGCGAAATGCCGCGGTACTTGAATTCCTTGCGGATCTTCGGTGTCTGGGACTTGTCAACGAATTCGGGACGGTCGAGCTGTACCTTCTTCGCATCGTGAGACTGCTGCTTCGCTTCCAGGCGGTCACCGAGTTCCTTCGCCTTATCCGCCTTTTTGTCGCCCTCGCTGTCCAGACCGAACGCGATCATGAGATTCATATCGGTGGGGTCGATCTGCTCGTCGAAGTCGTCTTCCGCAAAATTTTCATTCTTCGCAGGCTCGAAATCCGCACCGCCTTCGTTTTCCGGAGCAAATTCCGTTCCGAGATCGAGTCGAAGTTCGGTTATTTCTTCCGGCTCCGTTTCTTCCTCGAGTTCCGCTTCCGAGATTTCGGTTTCTTCTGCAACCGTCGATTCCTCCAGAGAAAGCTCCGGTACATCCGCAGCAGCGTCCGCTTCTTCCGGAATTTCTCCGGACAGCTCCAGTTCTGCCAAAATTCCACCGAATTCTTCCGGGAGATCTCCGAGCAGCTCTTCCGCAAGGATATCTCCTTCCGGAAGCACGCCTTCCGTCCGCTCGTCATCCGCGAGAATCGTATTCTCTTCTGCAGTAACGTTCTTTTCCTTCTTCTTTTTACGGAAACCGAAGCCAAAACGTTTTTTCTTTGTCTTTTCTTCCGGTTCTTCTGCCAGCCATTCGTCCGCCGAAGGGAGAGTCTCTCCTTCAAGCTCCGAATCATCCGCCGGCTCTTCCTCGTACGCCTCGAAAGGTTCTTCCGCTTCAAGGGCAAATTCGTCAACGGGCTGCTCCGGTTCCTTCTGCTTGTTTTTCCGTCCGAACAGTCCTCCCTTTCCGGAAGACGTGTTCTTCTGCGTTTTTTCCGGAAGTTCTTCCTCGAATTCTTCGACGATTTCCTCCATGGGAAGCTCTTCCGCCTCCCCCGTCATCACCGGTTCTTCCGCCTGTTCCTCAAAGGACTGCGAGAAAACCGAATCGAGCGCGGAAATCAGTTGATCATCCGCTTCGCTTTCCGGCATCATCTCCGTGTCCGCTCTCGTCTGCTTCAGACGGGAAAGAACGCCCGAACCCGAGCCGCCGGAGGAAGATTCGCCGTCCGAATATTCCGGCATATATTTGCGCAGAAGCTCATTGATATCCAGCTCACTGTCGGACGGATCCGCGTCCTCCGTGATATCGATGGAATCGTATTCCTCCGCTTCGGCTTCTTCCGTTTCAAACGCAAAAAGCTCTTCCTCTTCCGCCGTCTTGTCTTTTTTCGCCGAACCGCGTCCGAGTCTGCCGAACAGGGCGTCCCCCGAATTTTCTTTCTTGTTTTTCTTATTTTTAGCCATATTAAGTACATTGACCGCCGCTGTATGCCGCAGTCCTTCCTTTCCTATGCTGGAAACGTATTTATCTACCAAAGAGTCGCGGAATTCCGCGGCGTCTTATCCCTGTCTCTGCATTCTCGCCGCGCGGGTGAGCAGGACAGAAGCCGCCGTGGAAACGTTAAGCGAGTTTACATGACCGTACATCGGGATGGAGATAGTGAAATCACAACGTTCCTTCACCAGACGGCTGACGCCGCTGTCTTCTCCTCCGAGAACGATTGCACACGGGAGATTGAAATCCGCTTCATAGAAGTCGATCCCTCCTGCTTCCGCCGCAAACGTCCAGATCCCGCTGTCCTTAAGCTTTTCAATGGTCTGCGCAATGTTGCCGACTCTCGCGATCTTCATGTGAAGGATCGCACCCGCCGATGCCTTGGACACCGCCGGTGTCAGACCGCACGCACGCCGTTCCGGAATGATGACACCATGAGCCCCGGCGCACTCCGCACAGCGGATCACCGCACCAAGGTTGTGCGGATCCTCGATGCCGTCGCACACAACGATCAGGGGCTTTTCCCCGCGTTCCGCTGCCGTTTCAAGAATCTCCTCAATGGTGGAATATTCCTTCTCCGCAACGTATGCGGCAATTCCCTGATGGTTTTCGCCGCCGGCCAGACGGTCCAGTGCAGCCGAATCGGAATCCACGATCGGGATCCTGCGCTCCTTCGCCTGCGCGATCAGCGCGACCACGGAGCCTTCTCTGCCGGACACAAGGATTTTGTCCACCGGCGTATCGGACGCGAGAAGTTCGCGCACCGCGTTGCGTCCGACCACGACGTTTTCACGGCGTTCGAACTCTCGTTCTCTCTGCGGACGGTCGTTCGGACGTCCGGAACCGGGTCTGCGGTCACGACTTTCTCCTGGTTTGCGGGACGCACCACCGGTTTTCCCGTTCCGCGCCCCATCGTATTTCTTTTTTATTCTTTCTTCCATATTGAAAATTGTTTACTCCATTGCTGAAAACTACCCGATCCGCCGCCGGCAAACCGGCTCCGTTCAGGGCATAAAAATGCATCTTATAAATATACACATTAATTATATCACACTTCGCGCGTTTTGTATATATCAATCTTCAACAAATACCGCGAAAAAACTTTTTTTCTGACGATTTCACATTTTCAAAACAAAAAAGAGGTACCAAAAGCACCTCTTGTCTGTGTATTGAGTTTATCTTCGTCCGTGTACACATCCGATGAACGTACTATGCGTACACCGTGAGCAAGCGGAAACTCAACAGCAAATCTGTTCGATCAGATTACTGCTGCTTCATAGCTGCGAAGCATTCGGAGCAGTATACCGGTCTGTCGTTGCTGGGCTGGAAGGGAACCTTAGCTTCCTTACCGCACTGAGCACATACAGTGGTAAACATTTCTCTTTCCTTACCTTCGCGGGTAGCATTCTTTCTCTTGTCGCGGCATGCCTTGCATCTCTGGGGTTCGTTCTGGAAGCCCTTTTCTGCGTAGAATTCCTGTTCACCAGCGGTGAAAACGAATTCGTTGCCACATTCCTTACACTTTAAGGTCTTGTCCTCGTACATCTTTTGTTCCTCGCTTTTAAAAATTGGTTGAAGAAATTTCTGCCCTCGGCGGACTCTCACCGTCACCTTTGAAAACAACGCTCTTGAGTTAAGCTATTCGGGCGTATTTATTCTAAATCCCGCATGGGGTTTAAAATACAGTATTAATTTTTCAGAAGTCCTCTTATCTTAACTTTCATACGATATAAAGCGTTGCTGACAGACTTTTCATCTTTCCCAAGTCTTTCAGCGATTTCCGTAATGGACTTGCCAACAATATAATATTCAAATACTTCTTTTTCGTAACCGGACAGCGTAGAACGGAACATCTCCAGAGTCCTGTACATCCCTTCGTCGGATACGATCCGGTAAAGCGGATCCTCCGCCGCGATGCAGCCTTTCGTACGCCGTTTCCGCTCGTCCCCCGACTTCTCCCGCACCGTACGTTTTTTCATTTCACGCCGGTACTTTCTGAGTTCGGAGATCATCGCATTCCGGATGCACACTTTCGCGTACAACCCGAAACTTACCTTCCGTCCCTCGTCATCGGGACGGTAGGCAGCCGCCGCACGGTACAGTGCCATCGCTGCGTACTGTCTGAGATCATCCATATCGTATACGTTGTCTCTCCTGTCGGGATCTTCTGAAATCCCAAAAGACGGCGCAAAACGGTGAACCGCGCTCTCTGTCAGCGAATTATACAATTCCGCCAGACGTTCAAACGCGCTTTCGTCCTCCCGCTGCACCCCGGCAAGCAGTTCCCGCAATTCATTCTCCATTGCGGCACCCCGAAAAAGAAATATAGTTTTTCTCTAAATAGATTATATCACAAATCACGAATTTGTCAATAGATACACAAAATTTTTTTAACATTTTCAAGCAGAAAATGAATATTTTTCTCACATAATATGCAAAAATACAGTCCGATCCTCCACCCTGTAATCGGCAAATCGTCGGACCTGCCACTCATTTTTCAAAAAGGTAGTTCACATTTCCCGTAACGAGAGCAACCAGCCCGCGGTAAACAACATCGGGCTTGTCCTCGAAATTCATCCGCATACGGGAAGCCTGCATGAAGGAATCGGCACGGAGAGTGAGATCGAACGCCAGACCGTCGCAGTCCTTGATGGAACAGTGGAAATTATATGTCCCGTCCCCGTTCGGCTCAATGTCATGATGAAGAACAGCACCGCGTTTTTCCAGTGACAGATGCCGCATGGCGCTGATATAACTTTTCTCGCGGACTGCCGCGAGAAGCAGATCGTCCGCCAGTCCTTTGGCGATCAGGCGTCCGGTATCGGACACCGCGTAAGAATCACGGTCAGCGGCACCCGGCTCATTTTCGGCCCCGTCGCGCTGAATCCTCTGAATATGATTGTCTTCCAGCAATTCATGGAAGTACGTCACAAAATCAAAATAATCCACATAACCGTCGCGGATCACGATGGTAGCGATATCGTTGTAGTCAAGCGGATACCCGATCTTTTCAAGAAGGTACAGGATAAACACCTTGACCTGCTGCGGTGAATGGAACGTTTCAGGCATAACACACTCCTGTCGTTTTCTAGAATAGGTAAAAAACCGGCACCGGGAAGATCGGGGTACTTTTTGATAAAGTACCCCTTCAAATCTTTCCTTTGCCCAAAAAAACGGGAAGTTTTACTCCCCGTTTTTTTCATTTGCGGTTACGTTAATATTAGCCCTGACCGCCTTCAGCGTTGCCTTCGCTTGCGGATGCGGTTCTTGCCTTATAAGTCATGTAATCCTTGAGCTGAGTATCGTTGAAGTCTCTGGTGCCGTAGTAGTTAGTACCGATACCGGAGAGTTCGCCGAGGTAGAGGTAAGCGTCCTGAAGGAAGATTACCGGGATTACAGGCATATCTTCAAGGAGCTTTGCTTCTGCCTGATGGAGGATGGTAGCTCTTGCAGCTCTGTCCTTTTCAGCGTAAGCGGATTCGATCAGCGCATTGTAATCTTCGCTTGCATAACCGGAAATGTGGCCGTAGAGGTCATAGTTTTCGGAATCCATATCCACACCGTTACCGGAGAAGGATACTGCGAACTGAGACAGTGCGGAGAACGCGTCGGTGGAAAGCATCATCATGTCGATACCGATAACATCGAATTCACCGGAATCGTAGAGAGCCTGGAAGTTGTCAACATAGATGGTGGAGTCGGTGGAGTTTGCGGTGGACTTAACAGCTTCAACGGTTACATTGAAACCGAGGTCGCCCCATACGCCTGCAACATATTCAGCGATCGCGAGGTCAACTTCGTTGTTGCGGACGGTAAGGGTGAAGGAACCGCCGTTAACGCCTGCGGAAGAGAGAAGGCTCTTAGCGCCTGCAGCATCTGCGGTAGAGGAAAGGATGTTGCCGCCGACTTCACGGAAGGAAGTGCCGGACTTGGTATCGAATACCTTGTAGGGAACATAACCGGTAGCGGGCTTTGCATAGGTTACGATGGAAACGATCTGGTTACGGTCGATCGCCATGGAAAGAGCCTTACGGACTTCCGGCTTCGCGAACAGGTCGTTGTTGGTGTTGAATACGTAAGTATGAGTACCCATCATATCGGTGATGGTAGCGTCACCCGCGTACTGAGCACGAGCGGACATCGGGATTTCGCCATTGTAGAAGATACCGCCGGAGGTAAGAGCAGCGAGCTGAGCGTCTGCGTTGCCGGTGCTGTAGGTGGTAAGAAGTCTGTACGGGATAACGAACTTGTCAAGGGGTTCTTCCTTTTCCGCATCAAGATAGTAGTAGGAAGAACGTTCGAGACGAAGGGTGTTGCCGTAGATGATTTCCTTCGGGCAGAACGGACCGTTGGTTACGATGGAAGTGGACTTCTGAGCCCAGATTTCCATGTCGTTAGCATCCTTGTATCTCGTGATAACGTCTTCACGAAGCGGTACAAGCGCGATGGAGGAGCAGTTTTCGAAGAAGAGATCGAGGTCGACCTTCTGTTCGAATTCAACCTGAAGAACGTAGGTGTCAACTGCAGCGATACCGAGGTCGTCAACGGTAGCGTCGCCGGTCTTTACATCACGAGCGTTCTTGATGTCGTAAAGGAGAGAAGCTGCTTCGCTGGTTGCGTCCGGGTCGAGAAGTCTCTTCCAGGAGTAAACAAGGTCAGCCGCCTGAACGGTACGGCCGTCGCTCCATCTGGTGTTGTTAAGGGTGATCAGAATGCTGAATTCACCGTCTGCATCCTTTTCAACCTTATAGTTCTTCATAAGAGCCTTTTCCCACTTGCCGTTTTCATTGATGGTGGTGAGACCTTCGTAGATCAGGCTGTAGATCTTGAGCATTGCGTCATCGGTAATGCTTCTCTGGGGGTCAAAGTCATATACCTCAGTGGTCAGGTACATGTCAATAATGGCACCTTTGTCGTAGTTGCCGGTTTCGTCTTTTTCAAGAGTGGTACATCCTGCCATGACCGATGCGGCCGTAATCATGGCGAGAACAAGGGATAACACCTTTTTCATGATTCAGTAAATCCTCCTCGTGCTTTCTTTTAATAAAGCGTAGTGATACGGGTTATTTTAACTCACCACATTATAACACTTTTTTCAGAGATAATCAACATGTTCTTTTATATAAAACACAAGTTTCATCCACATGCACAATTACAACTTCTTTTTTTGTGCAACTTTCACACGCAATTTGAATAAAAATCTTTATAAACGTGTCTGCGTCGGGCAAAAAATACAGCAGCGACGCAATACACGGAGGAAGAACACGATGAATTACCGAAAAAGCGATCTGATGATCGAAAATTTCGGCATGGACGCCTCCCATCCGGTCCATGCCGCATCCGCGGAAACGTACGAACGGATGGGATTTTCCGTCCATACCGCCGCTCATGGAAACAGCCGCTATCACACTGTCGTGACAGGAAAACTCTGGCAGTCCCCCGCCGATGACCGCCGCCGCTGCATCCGTCTCTGCGCAGCGATTCTCTCGGATTATCTCCGCGCCGCAGGAGTCTGCCGGAACGCCCGCATCCTCTTTGCGGGGATCGGAAATCCGAACCTCGCCTCCGACGCCGTCGGTCCGAAAACCTGCGACCGGATCCTTGTGACACGCGGCGACCGCCTGCTGACGGATCTCGGATTTCCGGAGATCGCTGCTGTCCGTCCCGGCGTTCCGTCACGCACGGGGCTCGACACAGCCAAGCAGATCGCACTGCTCGCAGACCACATGGATGCCGACGTGATCCTGACAGCCGACTCCGTCGCCGCACGGACGCGGGAACGGCTCCAGACCGTCCTCCAGATCACCGACGAAGGTATGACGCCCGGTTCAGCTCTGGCGCACAGTGCGTCCGCCATCACCCGTGAAACGATGCACCGTCCGGTCATTTCACTCGGCGTTCCGATGGTGATCCGTGCGGATCTGCTGGACGAATCATTCACCGGAGAGCCGATGTTCGTAACCCGTGCTGAAACAGACACGATCGCGGACTGCTACGCCGGTGTGATCGCAGGAGCGGTAAACCTCGCCCTCTCGGGAAACGCGGAAATCACCGCCGCGCAAGTCTAAATTCTCCGGTCTGCGCATATAATGTGGTGAATTCCTATCACCGTACGCAGAAGGAGGAGAAAAATCATGGATGAAGAACGATCCTCACCCGAAACCATTGTGGTACCCAAAGATACACCCGCTGCAGAACTCCCGGCCGCTCTTCCGGAACCGTTCCGCAAAGAATCTGCCGAAGAACAGCCGCAGACTACCGGCACCAAAGGCTGCGTTTTCCGCCGCATCTGCCGTACCGCTGTACTCCGTGTGTTCCCGTCGGTGCTTCTCGCAGCCGCCGTGACCGTTTATGCCGTACTCGCAGTAACGTCGCTCCGCGAAACGGAATTCACCGCCGTACAGATTCTGAAAGCGGCACTCGGCGAGTTCACCGGAGGCGCAGAGTACGTCCGATTTACGGAAACCGCAAAAATGAACGAAAACACGGTCACTCTCCCGAAAGACAGCAGCTCTCTCCCGTCAGCTCCCCTGGCGGAACCCGAATCAGGCGAACTGATTCCGGATTTTCCGCTGTACCGTCTGGACATGTCCTCCCCGGAGGAAAATGCCCTCGGACTCGTCAACGAAACCCCGTACGATGCCGATCTGAACACCCTGGCGGAAACCGGTCGTGTGATCCCGCCGTACCGCGAACTCGTGGAGATGTACGGAGATACCGCTCCGGTCGTCCTGATCCTGCATACCCATGCCACGGAATCGTACGCCGACACATACGCCGACGATTTCCGCAGCAGGGACGCCGGCAGAAATGTCATCGCCGTCGGGAACGTCATCGCAGACCGGCTGACAGAGAACGGCATTCCCGTCCTCCACTGCACCGAACAGTTCGACTATCCGGATTTCAACATGGCCTACTACAAAGCCGCTCTTGCCATCCGGCAGTACATAGCGGATTATCCGTCGATCTCCTATATCATCGACATCCACCGCGACTCGATCCTGTCGGACGACGGCTGGGTCAGCCCCGTCACAGAGCTTGACGGCCGATCCGCCGCCCAGATGATGTTTGTCGTCGGGACGGATCACGGCGGCTCGGGACACACCGGATGGCGGGACAACCTCGCCCTCGCGGCACGTCTTCAGAAAAGTCTGTACGGCGAATGCACGACGCTGATGCGCAGCATCAACCTCCGCTCCGCCTCGTTCAACGAACAGTATACGCCCGGCTCGCTTCTTGTGGAAATCGGTTCCTGCGCTTCCACGCTTGAAGAAGTCAAAACTTCCGCGGAACGCTTTGCGGACCATCTTGCGGAAGAAATTCTCGGTTAATCTCAGCCGAAGATCAGCTTGTCCGCCGATGCCAGCGAATCAAGCAGAACATCCGGCTTTTCATCGTCCGTCGCCGCGTCCACATCCGCCATTTTGGTCTCTCCGGTGAGGACGAGTGCGGCAGTGATACCATGCTTCTTGCCGGTCGCGATGTCGGTGTAGAGACGGTCGCCGAAGATCAGCATATCGGACTTTTCCTCGCCCGTGATCTCGGAGATCATTTCGACGGTTTCCGGATACGGCTTGCCGAAGTAGGTCGGCAGAACTCCCGTGGAAGCCGTGACACACGCCGCAATGGCACCGCTGTCCGGGATAAATCCGGTCTCGGTCGGGCAGTTGAAATCGGGATGCGTGCAGAGGTATTCCGCACCGTACCGAATAAAATCACACGCGTCGGTGAGCTTTTTGTAGTCGAGCGTCGTGTCGAAGCTGGTGACCACAATGTCCGCCTTGCGACCGTCGCAGGTACCATCGGGCTGATTCACGAGGTCAACGCCCGCTTCGCAGAACTGTTCGTGCAGTTCGGGGGTACCGAGGAGGTAAACACACTTCCCTGCTCTCTTGCGGGTGAGAAACGCCGCGGTAACGTTGCCGGAGGTACAAATTTCTTCCGGAGACGGCTCAAAACCGAGCTTTGTCAGTTTTTTCAGATAGAACGCCGGAGAATGGGATGCGTTGTTCGTAAAGAACAGCACCCGTCGTCCGGATGCCCGGAGCTTGTTGATGAAGGAAACAGCAAAATCAAACGGGATCCCTCCGAGGTAAATGGTGCCGTCCATGTCAAAGATAAACAGCTTTTTGGCCGCAAGCAGCTCCGCCGCCTGCGCAGTATCTCTTTCAGTAAGCATAACAGATTCCTTTCTGAATTTGTTTTATTTTTAAATATTGCATATTTATTTACAATCCCCGCGCCATTTCCGCGCGAACCATTGATTTTTCCGGACAGGTGTGCTATACTTTTCCTAATCACACTACAACCGATCGGGAGAATACAATGGCAAAAAGCATTATTATTGGGATCGATCTCGGCGGAAGCACGACGAAAATCGTCGGTTTTGACACCGACTGCGGCGAAAACCGTCTCATCGCTCCGCTGTTTGTCCGCGCGACCGACCCGATCACCGCGGTCTACGGCGCGTTCGGCAAATTCCTTGATACAAACAATTTTTCTCTTGAAGATATCAAAAAAGTCATGGTAACGGGCGTCGGCGCATCGTATATGACCAAACCGCTCTACGGCCTGCCGTGCGAAAAAGTCCCCGAATTCACTTCCAACGGACTCGGCGGGCTCTATCTCTCCGGCCTCGACCGTGCGCTCATCACGAGCTGCGGCACCGGCACGTCCCTCGTCTATGCGGAACGCGGTGCGGAACCGAAATACCTCGGCGGCACCGGTGTCGGCGGAGGCACGCTCGTCGGCCTCTCCAAGAAAATGCTGAACATGGACAACGTGAACCACATTTCCGAACTCGCGAAAAACGGCTCTCTCGCCAACATCGACTTAAAAATCAACGATATCACAAAATCAGATATCCTGCCCGGCTTCGGCGACATTATGACTGCATCCAACTTCGGCAGCGTCAGCGACATCGCAACCCGCGAGGACATCGCCCTCGGCATCATCAACATGGTCTTCGAAACCATCGGCATGATCTCCATCTTCGCCGCGCGCAACTATAATCTCCGCGACATCGTCCTCACCGGCAATCTGTCCGCCGTAGAACAGGCTCCGCAGATCTTCGATATCCTCAACCGGATGTTCGACATGAATTTCATCATCCCCGAAAACTCTTCGTTCGGTACCGTCATCGGTGCCGCACTCATGGGATGTCAGATGGATCTTACCTGAAATTATAACAGAATCCCCTCTCAAAATCAATACGCATCCCGCAACTTTCAGCAGTTCGGAAGACACCGGAACCGATTCGTCCGTGTGTCTCCCGGACTTTGTTTTTTTACTTGATAATTCGTCCGGCATAAGGTATAATAAAAACACAGAACTTCACGAATCATGAACCTTCAGAACAGGAGAAACCGTATGGCAAACTACCCCACCCCTCATAATTCCGCGACTCCCGAAGATTTCGCAAAAACCGTTCTTATGCCCGGCGACCCGCTCCGTGCGAAGTTCATCGCCGAAACTTTCCTCACGGACGCCCGGCTCGTCAACAACGTCCGCGGCATCGGCGGATACACCGGCACCTACAAAGGAACTCCCGTCTCCGTCATGGCAAGCGGTATGGGCATGCCCTCGATGGGGATCTACAGCTACGAACTTTACAATTTCTATGATGTAGAAAACATTATCCGCATCGGTTCCGCGGGTGCGATCAATATGGATCTGAAAGTCCGCGACGTCGTCTTCGCGATGGGTGCCTGCACCAACTCCAATTTCGCATCCCAGTACAAACTTCCCGGCACGTTCGCACCGACCGCGTCGTATAAGCTCCTGACCGCCGCCGTCGCTCAGGCGGAACGGCTCGGCGCACGCTACCATGTCGGCAACGTTCTCTCCTCCGATACGTTCTATACCGACGACACGACCGCCACAGCTCAGTGGGCAAAGATGGGCGTCATGGCGATCGAGATGGAATCTGCCGCACTCTATATGAACGCCGCACGCGCAGGAAAGAATGCCCTCGCCCTCTTCACTATTTCCGACCACATTCTCACCGGCGAAGCGACCACGGCTGAGGAACGCCAGACCACCTTCACCGCAATGATGGAAATCGCACTTGAAACCGCCGTCACCCTCTGACAGCGAAGGAGGTACCGTATGAACAACATTCTCACCATCGGCATCGCGGGAGGTTCCGGCAGCGGAAAAACCACCCTGACCCGCGTCCTCGCCCAGCGATTCCCCATGCATGCCGTCATCCTGAACCACGACGACTACTACAAAGCCCGCGACGACCTCTCCTACGAGGAACGTGCCGCCCTCAACTACGACGAACCGGACGCGTTCGACAACGAGCTGTTCTGCGAACATCTCACAATGCTCCGGCACGGATATGATATCCGATGTCCCGTCTACGACTACAGCGAACACAACCGCACCGCCGAAACCAGACTTCTTTCCGCACGTCCGCTCGTTCTCGTCGACGGCATCCTCATTTTCTCCGATCCTGCCATCTGTGACCTGCTCGATCTGCGCGTGTTCGTCGATACCGATGCCGACATCCGCATCCTCCGCCGCCTGATGCGCGATATCCACGAACGCGGCCGTTCCGTCGATTCGATTGTCGCACAGTATCAGAATACCGTAAAGCCGATGCATGAAAAATACGTCGAACCTTCAAAACGCATGGCGAACATCATCGTTCCGGACGGCGGTGAAAATGTCATCGCCGCGGAAATGATCATCAGTTACATAAGAGAACATTTGGGAATTTGAGTCCTCGCCCCCTTTTTCAAAAACCTTCAAATTAAAAAACAGACAACGTCAGTGCAGATTTGAAGTATCAAAATTACTGTAAGTTATACAGCCGTTTTGTTGCTTCAAATCTGCACTTTCTCTGTCTGTCCGCACAGTATAAAGTTTTTTGGAAAGGGTTCGGGAAAACCTTTTTTTCAAAAAAGGTTTTCCCGAGAAATCCCCCTCTATCAACCCGGTTCGCCGGCTTTCCAGCGGCGTTCGACTTCTTCGAACACTTCGTCCGGAATTTCGGGATCGCCCCAGAGATTGTTGGAAATGTACATGTCGCCCGCGCTTTCCGGGAACGTGCAGAACGTATCGTTCCGGTACGCGTCGCGTTCTTCCTTGTTGCGGAGGTTCGGCAGCTTGATCGGCGCGTTGCCGTTCGCGATGGAACGGTAGCCGAGCGTGCCGGGCATACACATATCGACTGCGTCGTAAACGTCAATCGCACGTTCGCGTGCCACTTCGTCACCGAGGATCGAGCGGATGAAGTAGTACGTCGTAAAGTAGTCCCCGCCGCCGTGACCGGAGTTTTCCGTACCTGCGATAATCGGGGAGGGCGTGTAGACCTTGTGTTCGCCGCGGCAGTTCTGGTTCGGACCTTCCGTGTAGACCGCGATCTGACCGTTGCCGAGGTCCTGTACGCCGCCGAGGTCACCGTTCAGCTGGTAGTTCGAATGACGCGTCGACTTGATGTTGAAGTGCAGGCTCTTGAGCATCGCACCGTTGTTCAGGGTCACGATTTCCATGCCGAGAGAACCGGACGCCGTGCCGAGATTCCGCATGAACGGCATGTTCGGGGTCTCAAACGCCGAAACCTGAACCGGACGGAGACCCGTCATGTACAGAATCGGGCCGATGGAGTGCGTGCAGTAGAACGTGGACGGCATGATGTTGCGCCAGTGGTTGCGTTCACCGTAGGTGATATCCGGCCAGATGGACGAGCAGTCGTGCAGGTATTCGCCTTCCGCATACATCAGTTCGCCGAGTGCGCCCGAACGGTAGATGTTGCGCATTTCCCATCTTACGGGCGTGTAGCAGTAGTTTTCCGCGTAGGTGTAGACCATACCCGTCTTTTCCACCGTTTCGATAAGCTGCACCGCTTCCGCCATGTTCGCCATCGTCAGACATTCGGTCATGATGTGACGGCCGGATTCGAGCAGCTTGATGCCGAACTTTGCGTGTTCGTGCGCATAGTTCGCACAGACGACCGCGTCCATGTCGTGGTTGAAGAAGTCGTCAAAGCGTTCGTAGTAGGTGATGTTGTAAAGTCCCGCCGCTTCCGCTTCGCGCTTGCAGGCATCGAGAAGGGGCTTGTACTTGTCGCATACCGCCACAAGCTCCGCCTCCTTGCTGTGCAGGATCTGACGGATCATCGTCATCCCGCGTCCGGCGCCGAATACGCCGATCTTGATCTTTGCCATTGTAATTCCTCCGTTATGTCTTACGCATTTGCGTATTATTTTCCTTTTGAAACCTTAAATTCGAAGTAGATTTCCCGTCCCCCTCCGTCGTTCGTACCTTCCAGAACCAAGCGATAGTCACCTTCCGGAAGATCGCCGTATCCCGAAAGATCACACGGAATTTCCGCACTGCTTCCGACCGGAATCTCCAGCACCGCAATCTCTCCTTCCGTCTGCTCAGGCATCGCGGGAAGGTGATACCATATGCCGTCCACATTACCATGAAGTGTGTATCGGCTGAAATATTCCCATGGCTCCGTCCCATGATTGACCAGTTTCAGAACAATCTGTTCCTCTGTACGTTCAGCCACCGAAACACCCATCCCTTCTGCAGGACTGCTTTTGGAAACCTCCCGCAGAAGGTCCGTGTCCCAGCTGTCATCACCGCGTACTATATAGTATACACAGGGCAGAGTTTCCGGCAAAGGGTCGCCTCTCTGCTTTACAAAATCATAAGTCCGTATCGCCTTTTCAAAATTGTAGTCAAACTCATAAACCGCACCGTCTGCCGTATACAAATATCCGTCCGACCACGCCGCCCGGAACCACTCGCCCTCTTCCGATGATCCGCTTGAAACTGCGTAAATCGGGAATTCCGCCGATGTCGCTGAGGCGGGTTCCGCATGAATCCTGCGCAGAGTTTGAACCATTCGTTCTTCTTTGACACTCCGGTGCGTCCCGGTCGTAACGATCCGGTAAACCTCGACCTCACCGCCATCATAGCGGTACAGATACAGCTCATCCGCCTGCATTCTGTCAAAAAGCATGTTGTTCTTGTTTCCGCAGGAACCAAGCATCAGAACCGCCGCCATCAGCGCAAATATCGCCTTCTTCACAGATCACTCCACTGTAAATTCATCCGTTACGCCGAACGCATAGAACCGGTACTGTCCCGCCGGAAGGTCGCCGTACATTTCCATGTGATAGGTCTCGTCCCACGTTCCGCCGGCGGCAAGCTCATACCCGATGTCCGGGAATCCCCAGTTGCTTACCGGCGACGTAGGAACCTCGTACCACACGCCACCAAGATTCACCTGAAGCGACCAGTACGTCCCGAATCCCCAAGGCTCTGTCCCGTCGTTGCGGAACGTTGCTTCGATGGTCTCGCCCGTATAGTCGATCTCCACTGTAATCCTGTCGGGAGCTTCCGGTTCCGCCGCAGGATTCATCAAATCCGCGTTCCAGCCGTTTTCGTCCTGCACCAGATACCACATGCACGGCAGAGCCATTCCGTCCGGACGGCTCCATTCCTCTGTGAAGGCATAGTCCGTGAGAAGGTCATCGAAATCAAAGTCGAATTCGTACACTTCCCCGTCGCGGTTGTAGAGATATCCGTTCGACCATGTCATGTAAAGGCCCCAGCCGTCCGTTGAACCGATGTCGAACCCGTACGCCGGGAACTTTACGTCGTCCGTCGTCACATCCGCCGGCTTCGCGGACGTGGATTTCAGCTTTTCGATGATTTCATGCTCCGCCGCATTGTCCGAGAGATAGTAGCAGACCATCTCCGCACCGTCGTACACGTAAAGCACCATCAGCGACGATTCCGGCGACGCGGTGTCAAACAGCGTATTCGCCCCGCCGCCGCAGGCGGTCAGGAGCAGTGCCGGCAGAAGAGCCGCCGTAAGTTTTGTGATTTTTTTCATCTTCGGATTCCCCCTTATTCGATCGTAAATTCATGGTATACCGCCGATTTTTCCGCACGGTCTCCCTCATCGCTCCAGACATCGATCCCGACACGATACGTTCCCGCCGGAAGATCGCCGTAGCGGCTACGGATATAACAGGATTCCTCATACGTCTCCCCTGCCGGAATTTCCGGCATATAGTCCCAGACCACCGTTCCCGGCAAGGTCGGCACACCGTACCAGATTCCGTCCAGCTTCACATGAAGAGAATAGTCCGTTCCTCCCGTCCGCATCGTCTGTTCGCCGGAATTCGTGAGCGAAAATGACAGGATTCCGTCGGATAACACTGCATCGGTCAGAAGAATTTCCTCCGAAATCATCCGGTCTGCCACAGGATTCAGCCATTCGCTTTTCCAGCCGTCCGGATCCTGCGCAATATAATACCGGCATTTCACAGAAACGCCTTCCTTCACATCCCGTTCTTCCCGATAGTTCATGTCATAGTCATCAATCAGAGAATCAAAATCGAAATCAAACGCATAAACCGTTCCGTCTCTGTTGTACAGATATCCGTCCGACCATGCAAACTCAACATTTTCTCCGGTTTCGCCTTCATCCAGAGCGAACACGGAATAAATCGGATAAGTCGGTTCCGGCATTTCCGGGTTCAGCACCGGACACGCCTCGACCTTTTGAAGGTTCGTAAAAATTTCTTCGTGATATTCCACTTTACTTTCACTCGGAACACGGTAAGAAATCGTCTGTTCTCCATCACAGACCAGATAATCCATGAGTGCAATCGGTTCCTGCGTAATATGCCCGAACAGATGCACAGGTTCCCCGAGTTCCACCGGTTCCCCGCAGGACACAGACAGCATCCCCGCCGAAAGGAGAATCCCGAAAACTTTCGCGTACTTCATAACATCCTCCGTTCAATAAAAACTCTATCCGTTAGACGCCGTCACCGCCGCAAAAGTTCCCGTTTTCCCAAAATTTACGCGAGCTCAAACTCGCCGTTCACCAGCTTGTACAGCTTCACGTTCGTGTACTGCATCTTTTCGCGGTGTCCCTCATGGGAAACGTAGAAATACCCTTTCCCGATGGACGCAATCCCCGTCGAGCCGTAGCCGAATCCGATCCCATCCATACCGTGCGCGTCGAGCGTCAGCACATCGCCGACCGTTTCCGGATACACACCCTTCAGCACTTCCTTCACGGGCGCGATTCCCGCGTCCACCGCAAACATCGGCGGATTTCTGAACTGCGGCTTGTTTCCGCGGTACACCGCCATATAATACTTGTTCGAGAACGCATCGTATTCCAGATTCTGCACGCCGTAATTCGTGTTGCCGGTATAGACGTAATACTTCGCCTCCGGAGCCGCCGGGCCGCTCTGGTGCATGTCGTTCTGACGCAGCACCTCCGCCGTACGGTTCAGTTCGCCGAGGTCGTACTTCAGAATCACCTGATAGTCGTTGTCATCGCGGCTCTGATCCAGATAAACGCCGTACGAGACAAACAGGTGATATACGCCGTCGTCCGCACCGAAGTCCGGACCGATCGCGCATCCGTCAATGCCGCTGCATCCGAGAACGTGCTTCACCGTTCTGCCGTCTGCAAGAGCCGCTTCGTTTTCGTAATCGTCCGTTACCTCTTTAAGGAACGCACACTTCAGCACTTCTTCCGACGGAATGTCCGCACGGTCGATCTGATCCACGTCAAAAATCGCAATGTAGAACGCGTTCGGGATCACGATTCCGCCGCCGAGCATATGGATGATTCCCTTCCCGATGCCGTCGTTCTTGTATTCGAGCGAACCGTACACTTTCCCGTCCGCCTTGTTGAACGAAATGCAGCCGAGATGTCCGCAGAGTCCGACCGCGGAACCGATGAAATTGCCGAGCAGGTCGGTCTTCACGAGCATGGTCGTAAAGGAATAATACACATATCCCTTCTCCGTATCGACCGCGATCCCCTGACAGTGTCCCGCCGCATATTCACCGGAATAAATATTTTTCGGCAATGCTTCGTAATTTACCATAACTTATCTCCAAATCTCGATGTCCTTCACGACATCGTTCAGATCTGCGTGTTCGTCCTTTACAAATCCGTGTGCCGCGAGGAACTTTTCCGCCTCGTCGAACCAGCAGGTCAGCTTTGCACGGTAATGGCAGTCGGAGTTGACAATGAACCGTCCGCCGAGACGCTTGATCTCATCCACCATGAACGGCGCCGGATACGGAACTGTCCGCAGCCCTCTTGCAATCGCACCGGTGTTCAGTTCGAACAGATTGCAGTGCTTCACGATCTCGCGGATCGCCTCAAGCGCTGCGTCCGCATATTCCGGATGATCCTCCGGAGCAAGGCTGTACTTGGTAATGAGGTCGAAATGTCCGACGATGTCCGTCTTCTGACGAATGACATGTTCGGTCAGCAGGTAGAAATACCGCTTCGCAAATTCGAGATAATTCCCGCCGAAGAGGGTTTCCACCGCGTTGCGGTGCAGTGCTTCGCTCGAGTCGAGCGGATAGAATTCCCCGTGATAGATCAGCTCATGCACGGACGAAAGAATGTAGTCGTATTCCCTGCCGGGCAGGCTCGATTCCGCGTCCTGCTCGATACCGCAGTAAACACGGATCTGATCCTTGTACTGTTCGGCAAGCGCGCGGATCTCGCGGCGGTACTGCTTCTGTCCCTCGATGGACATCGGATAATCCTCACGCTGATGGGTGTAGCTGTGATCCGAGAAACCGAGCGCCTTGAAGCCGAAGCCGATGGCCGCCTCGATCATTTCCTGCGGGGTGTCCGTCCCGTCGGAATACTTGGTGTGGGTATGAAAATTGCATCTCTGCATGATGGTGTGCTCCTTTATCTGATCACGTCCGCGACCTCGCGGAACGCGTGAATTTCCATGTCATAATCGTCCGTACGCCCTCTGCCGCAGAGTTCGCCGAACCCGTATTTCGCGTAGACGAACGGGATCCCCGCCGCCCGCGCCGCCGAACCGTCGCTGATCGTATCACCGACAAACACCGGTGCCTCCAGCCTGTTCCGCTCCGTGACAAGACGGATGTTCTCCGCCTTGCTGAGTCCTGTGTTTCCGGTGCATTCGATGTCCTCGAACAGATCACCGAACCCGTGCGCCCACAGGAACGCCTCAATATATCCCGCCTGACAGTTGCTCACGACAAACAGCCGGTATCCGTCCGTTTTCAGCCGGAAGAGGGTCTCCTCCACGCCGTCGTACAGAATGCCGCCCCGTTCGGGGAGCCATTCGTTCTCGAGCGCACAGCTCTCTCCCATCAGAGAAAACGCCTCGTCAAACGGAAGCTCCGGGAAAAAAATCCCCGCCAGTTCCTCGTTCGTCAGCCCCATGTACCGCCGTACGGTCTCATGATCGGGTTTCACCGCGCATTTCACGTACGGATGGCGCGCGAGAACCTCCACCCACGTCTCCGCCGTCACGTTCGTCGCATCCCAGAGGGTGCCGTCGAGATCGAATAAAATGCTGTCAAAGCGTCGGTTCATAGTCCGTATTTCCTTCCAGTCGTAAGATTGCCCGCTTGATGTCCGGACGTCCGCCGTATCCGCCGAGACCGTCCGCCGCCACCACGCGGTGACACGGTACGATCAGCAGGACCGGATTCTTCCGGCAGGCTGTACCGACGGCACGTGCCGCACGGGGATATCCCGCCATCCACGCAACTTCTCCATATGTACGGACTTCTCCGTACGGAATCCGCCGGATCGCATTCCACACGGCGAGCTGAAATTCCGTACCGTGCAGACAGAACGGCAGGTCAAACGACTGCCGCCGTCCCGAAAAATATTCGTCAAGCTGCATTCGCAGCAGCTCCGCCGTCCTCCGGTCTTCCGCGGAAGTCGGGGCATCCTGTGGAAAACTTCCGACGGAATCCGAAAAGGACAGACTGTAAATCTTCCCTTCCCCGATCACCGCCGCCAACATGCCAGCCGGCGAAGGAATCCAAATAGTTCCATTCATAGTTTGCAAGTTTTTGAAAAGGGGTTTGGGGAAAAACTTTTTTCAAAAAGTTTTTCCCCAGGAAACCTTATCTCTTGATGAGTTCAAGCGTACGCTTTGCAAGGAAGTCGACATCCACACGGTTGTAGCCTTCGATAGAGGTATAGACCGCCTTGTGGAAGACTTCGTACCAGTACGGATCAATGCCTTCTTCGCCGAGCATGATGCCGAGAATGGAACCGACGGTCGCGCCGTTGCAGTCGGTGTCAAACGCGGACTGCACCGCAAGACAAATCGAACGTCCGAAGTCGCCTTCGCCGCAGAGAAGCGCCATCGTAACGATCATCGCGTTGGCAATGGTACTGCACCAGTCGTGCGCGGAGAACTCGTTGTACTTCGCATGGATCGCTTCGATGATATCAAGTGCGGATGTACCGCCGTCGTACAGACCGATGATGTAACGGATTTCTTCCGTCAGTCTGGACTTCGCGGGAATGTACGCAAGACCGGTTTCGATAACGGTGCGCATGTCGTTCGTGACAGCCGCTGCCGCAATCATCGCCGCGATGTACATTTCGCCGTATATACCGTTCTTCACATGGGAGATGGACGCGTCGCGGAACGCCATGTCGGCCGCCGTCTGCGGGTCGCCGGGATTGACGTAGCCGAAGAAGTCGCCGCGGATCTGCGCACCGATCCATTCACGGTACGGATTCTTGTACGTCGCGGTTTCGGGGGGCAGAAGTCCCATTGCACCGTTGCGGTAAGCCGCGCGTTCCGCCGTACAGGTCGCGAGAATCGGAATCCAGCGCATCCAGCCTTCCATAACATCCGCCGCCGTAAAGTTTTTGCCGTAATTTTCCACAAGCTTCATTGCGAAGGTCGTGTAGTTTGTGTCGTCGTCCACCGGAGACGCGTCTCCGATG
This sequence comes from Clostridia bacterium, assembly GCA_017398585.1. GTDB lineage: Bacteria > Bacillota > Clostridia > Oscillospirales > CAG-272 > UMGS1696. The sequence goes on along the minus strand of JAFQFS010000125.1, from coordinate 20,118 downwards.
TTGTCCGCAAAGCAGGCACGGCGGTTCAGACGGTGTTCCGCCACCAGCTCGTCGGAGAATTCCTTCTGGGTGATGTAACGTTCCATCGGGTAGTTTCCGGTCGCCTTGAGAACGGGCAGAAGCGTCGGACGGCGCCAGCCTTCGACCGGCTTGCCGAGCAGACAGCCCGCAATGCGTCCGATCCACGCACCGGAGAGCTTCTTCAGCAGTTCTTCGTCACCGGCAGTTTCGCCGAGCACGGGCTTTTCCGCCGGTGCCGCTGCGAAAATTCCCGCCAGATCGGACGGTTCTTCGTAGTTCCAGCCTTCGCGGAACGGAGCGGATGCCATTTTTGCGCCGACTTCCGCGATCCAGCCTTCGTTCGCCATCAGGGTATCATCGTCCATTTTGCAGATATCGTCCACGATACCACGGTATTTTTCAACGTCACGTCCTTCCGTGAGGCACTGTTCCAGTTCCACGCGGATATCACGGCCCAGTCTGAGCCACGGCTGATGCTTTAACATAATCGTTCCCTCCTGTATACGAAGTTTACCGGGATCAGAGTCCCATCAGATTTTTGTAGTTCGCGTAAATTTCGCGGCACTTGCCCGCACCGCCGGTCTCATACAGGAAACGTCCGCTGTACCCCACCTCTTCGAGCGCACGGAGGATACCTTCCCAGTCGTTCTTGCCTTCGCCGGGCAGCCAGTGCTTTTCATCAACAAAGTCGTAGTCCGAAACGTGCAGGGTCACAATTTTGCTGCCGACCGCGCGGATATAGTCGCAGTTGTCTTCGATCAGGCAGTGGTTGGTGTCGAAGCAGACGCGCAGATCCGGAATCTTGTCAAGGAAGGTCTGCATTTCGTCGTGCGTACGGCAAAGACAGGTACGCGGAATGTTTTCAAGCGCAATGGTAACGCCCGCTTCCTTCGCAACGTCAACGAGCTGTGCGATCACATCAGAAGCGACTGCAATGCGCTGTGCTCTTTCTTCATCCTTGTACGGTTCGCCGCTCGGATGAATGACTGCAATGCCGACGCCGGCCGCCCCCGCCGCTTTGATGAGTTCGGACTGCACCTTTACAACGTACGCGCGTACGTCCGCGTCAAGAGAAGCGGGGTCGATCTTTCCGAACGGAGCGAACGGCAGGTGAACGGAAGAAATGTTCACACCGTTGTCCTTCGCCAGACGTGAAATGTCCGCCGAACGGTTCGGATAATCGATGTCATCGAAAAAAGGAGCGAGCTGGCCGCACGAAAGTTCGATTTCCGTAATGCCCGCATTCGCAAGTTCCGCAAGGGTTTCCGCCGTCATCGCGGAAAAACCAACCGACAGAGCGGCTTTCCAGTTTTTTCTGTTTGTCATGATACTATCTCCGTTTCCGAGAAATTTTGTTGTGAATATGGTAGCATATATGCAGAAAAAATTCAATAGTTCCAGCAAAATTGAATAAATGAAAATACGCCCCGCGGAAATTCCGCAGGGCGTTTGATTTCAGTATGTCTCATAGGAAAACTCACGGTCTCCGCCGCGGCCGATCCGGGTTGCGCAGATCGTATGTTCCGCCTTGTTCACCGTAAAAATATCGAAACACTGTTCGTCAGTATTGCCGATGTCATTGAAGCTGTCGGAGGCAGTCGTCAGGCACAGGATGCCATTCACGTTCTGCACCATATCGCGGTGCGTGTGACCGCCGACCCAGACAGCAAAATCACCGCCGCGTCCGGTAAAGTCGGCACGGACAGAAGCGTTATACTCCGGTTCGGCACAGTCACTTGTTCCTTCGTAAACCGTATGCTTTCTGAACGCGTCGATCAGCCCAAGAACCAGCTCTCTGTTGTAATACTCCTCATCGCCGCATACGCTCTCGTGCGTACACAAAACAACGGTCCAGACGACGTCCGTCCCGGAGTCGGCAGCCGGCACGTCCAGAGCCGTCTCCGCAAACCACCGGAGCTGCATCTGTCCGAAACCGAGACATTTCATCTTCGGATACACGGGGAACCCGTCGGGCTTCACATCATCGTTCGGCGTATCATGCGCGTTAAGAACGATATAACGCATCTTCCGGGCACTGTCGTCGGCATAGAAGTATGTACCATCCTCACCGAATACACGGTTCGGATATTGTGTCTGGAAACGGAACATATACTCATAGATCTGCTCCGTTGTCAGAGATTCGGCATAACCGTGACCCGGTATCGTGGAATAGGACGGATCGTGATTGCCCTGAACGAGCAGCATTTTAGGTTCGATCCGCGAAAACAGTCTGCGCACGCAGATCATCTCACGAATGAGGTCATCGGGCGTGATCATTCCCATTCCGGAAACAAAATCTCCGGCCAGGAAGAAGTACGGAATGCCGCATTCGTCAAGAATCTTCTCCATCAGTGCAGGCGAGCGCAGGCAGTTCACGGTAAAATGGAAGTCCGCGATCACGCCGAAACTTGCAGCATGAACGCCGCCCGCCATCTGTTTATCGTGAATCTGCCGGATTTTCACGTCAAGATATTCGTTCCAGTATGCCGGTATCTCCCTGTAATCTTCCGCATTCATCGCCTTTGCAAAGGCAACTCTCTCCTCATCGCTCATCATAGCGACTCTGTCCTGTTCGGTCAGCATTGTTCTTCCTCCTGTCGGCAGCTCTCCTGCCGAAAAATTGTCCGGCTTCGACTTACACAGCAAATCGGAGCCGGACGTATCCTTATAATTTTCTCAGTTTGTCAAGCACCGTCTCAAATCCTTCCGGAAGAGGCGTCTCGAACCGCATCGCTTCTCCCGTCACCGGATGACGCAGGATGAGCGCGACCGCGTGGAGCGCCTGTCCGTCGAGCAAAGGCGCGTTGTGCTTTTCGAACGGAGTCCGTCCGCCGCCGTAGACCGTGTCCCCGGCGAGAGGATGTCCGATGTGCGAGAGATGCACACGGATCTGATGCGTCCGTCCCGTCTCCAGCACCGCTTCCGCATACGTGAAGCCGGGATACCGTTCGAGCACCTTCCAGTGCGTCACGGCATGTCTGCCGTCCTTCACGACCGCCATCCTCTTCCGGTCGACCGGATGTCTCCCGATCGGCGCGTCCACAGTTCCGGATTCCTCTTTCAGATTCCCGCAGACGATCATCCGGTACTCGCGGTGCATCGAGTGATCCGCAAGCTGTGCCGCCAGCGACAGATGCGCCGCGTCGTTTTTCGCCGCACAAATCAGCCCGGACGTATCACGGTCAATCCGATGGACAATCCCGGGGCGCAGAACACCGCCGATACCGGACAGCGAGTCGCCGCAGTGGTACATCAGCGCGTTGACAAGCGTTCCGTCCGCATGTCCCGGCGAGGGGTGCACAACCATCCCGCACGGCTTGTTGACAACGATGATATCCCCATCCTCATACACCACGTCGAGAGGGATATTCTCCGGCTTCGCGTCGCATTCTTCCGTTTCGGGAAAGGTGATCTCGACCGCATCGCCGTTTTTGGTTTTGTAATTTTTCGCACAGACCTTCCCGTTCACCGTCACCGCACCGTCCGCGATCAGACGCTGCGCCGCCGAACGGGAGATCCCGCATTCCGCGGAAAGGTAGGAGTCGATCCGTTCACCGTCCCGCGCCGCTGTCAGGAACGTGACATTCTCAAGCTCCGCGTTCTTGTCGTTTTCATTCATCGGAGCCACCGTCCGTCTCTTCCGCATTCTCGGATTCCGCAGGATCCGACAAAGCCGATTTCTTATTCTTCTGTTCCATGATCTCCATGTAGATCGCTGCGACAAGAAACATGCCGCAGCCGATGCAGACAAACGAGTCCGCAACGTTGAATACATAGAAGTCAATGAACCGACAGTCGATGAAGTCCACGACATATCCAAGACGTACGCGGTCGATCATATTGCCGATGCCGCCCGCGATCACGAACGCCGCCGACACACGGATCCACCAGCTCTTCGGCTTTTCAAGGAAAAGCCAGACAAGCATCACAGCGATTGCCGCCGTCGACAGGATCATAAACACCCAGCGATGGTCGGCGAGCATCCCGAAGGCGGCTCCGCGGTTTTCAACATAGGTAAAATGGAAAATATCTTTGATCAGAGGGTATGTGCCGATCGGTGCAAGCTTCTCAACAACGGCGAGCTTGGTCACCTGATCGAGAAGCACACACAGGATCATGATTGCAGCTGTAACTATCATGTATGGTGCAGTCCTTTAGAATTTCTTGTGCTTTTTCGCGTTTTTGGGATTTTCCGGCGTGACGATCGGCTGACGGCTGATTTCCTTCACGTTCTGATTGCTCTTGGAATCTGCAAAAATGATGTTGAATTCGTCGGTGAGGGACATTTCACGTTTGGATTTGTCTTCGTTGAAGATCTGATCCATGTCATGGAATTCGTCCTTTTCGTCTTCCTCCTCAAATTCATCCGTACCGGCGTCTTCCGGTTCTTCTTCGGGCAGATCCTCGGGACTGTAATCGTCGTAGTTTTCTTCCGCTTCCGCTTCCTCTTCTTCTTCAAAATCGCCGCTCTCTTCCGCAAAGTCTTCAAAACCGTCTGCAGAACAGAAATCATCGCTTTCATCCACCGCGGGAAGCTCTTCTTCCGCCTCCGATTCCTCAAATGTGGAAACGGCACTGCGTTTTTTCCAGTCGATCATGAACAGAGGAATTTCCTCTCCAAGATCTTCTTCCGGATATTCCGAAAGATCAAGTTCTTCATCATCGGGAATATCAATATACAGATCTCCGCCAATGATGTCTTCCGACGTCTGCAGATTGGCAAACAGACGATCCATGAAAGCCAGATTGCTTGCCAGTTCGTCGTCGCCTTCCGCGTCTTCCGGAATCACCGTTTCACCTTCGGAATCTTCCGGCTCCGTCATCGAATCTTCCGGCTCGGTAAGAAGTGCTTCTTCCTCCGCTTCCGGCAGTTCTTCTTCCTCAATCTCCTGAATTATCTCAGCGACGGCTTCGGAAGTTTCCTCCGCTGCCTGCTCAGGGATTTCGTCACCGGTCTCTTCCTCAGGTTCCACAGATTCTGATGCGAAAGACATATCAGCCTGACCGTTCACTTTTTCCATAAACTTCTGGGCCGCGTCGGTCACATTTTCCAGAACTTCCAGATGTTCATTGTACAGTGCAAACAGACGGTCGCGGAACATACCGATTTCTTCGTAAATCGTCTTTGCGGTAGCCTGCGCCTTCTGCACGTCGATTTCCTGCACAGCCGCATTCATTGCGCCCGCTGTACCTGCCTGCTGTGCCGCTTTCACAAGCACGTTCTGAGCCTGTACCTGTGCCTTGTGCACAATATCTCTGGCCTGTTCGCCGGCCTGCTCTTCTGTTTTTCTGAGAACACCCACCGCACTCTGTTCTGCCTGCTGTGCACCTTTTACGAGCACGTTCTGAGCCTGTACCTGTGCCTTGTGGATGATCTCTCTGGCCTGTTCGCCGGCCTGCTCTTCTGTCTTTCTGAGAACGCCCGCCGCATTCTGTTCCGCCTGCTGCGCACCTTTCACGAGCACATTCTGAGCCTGTACCTGTGCCTTGTGGATGATCTCTCTGGCTTTTTCATTCGCCTGCGCCTCGATCTTTTCAAGGAGCGCGGCAGAATTATATTCTGCCTGCTGTGCCGCTTTCACGAGCACATTCTGAGCCTGTACCTGTGCTCTGTGGACGATCTCTCTGGCTTTTTCATCGCCCTGCTGTTCTGCCTTTTCAAGAAGTCTGACCGCATTCTGTTCTGCCTGACATGCAGCTTTTACGATCACGTCCTGCGCCTGTACCTGCGCTTTATGTACGATATTTCTGGATTGTTCATCCGCCTGAAGTTCTGCTTTCTCAAGAATCCCCGCAGCTTCGGTTTCTGCTTTCTCAAGGATTCCTGCTGCTTCCGTTTCCGCTCTCTTCAGAAGCTTTGCAGCAGCTTCACGTGCAGCCGGACCGACGGAATTCACCGAACCGTTCTTGGCACTTTCGTACAGTTTCTTCAGCGCGAGCGCAAGCTTGCGTTCACTGTCCGCCGTACGGCGTTCGAGTTTCCGATACTCCTCGTTCATGTAAGCGATGTAATCTTCCACCTCATCCGGCGCGTATCCGCGAAGAACCTTCTGAAAGGACTTGTTTCTGAAATCGTGCGGCATAGTTCTTTCTCCTTCGATTGTTTGGATTCCGGGGGAACTTTTTCAGGAATAGTTCTGCCCCGTCCCCATCCAATACCTTTTATTTTTATCAATATTTTTTCTGTTTATTTATAGATTTATTTATAGATCAGATGTATTTGCGGCATTTGATCTTCAGTCTGCCGCTGCGCGTCTGTCCTTCGGTTTCTCCGATAACGTATTTCCCGAAACCGCGCACGGATAAAATATCTCCCTCTTTCACATCGGCCGAAACATTGTCCGTCGGGAAATAGCGCAGTTCCACCAGTCCCGCACGGATCATGTCTGCCGCCGCTTCCCGGGATTTTCCCGTCAGCGCACGGACAACGCCGTCCAGACGCGCAGAAGATACAGCGATCTCCATTGCTTCGTAACGGCGCGGGATTTCATAATCGGGTGAACAATCATACAGTTCGGCACGGACACCGTCCCTGCCGATTTTGCGCAGCTCGGAAACGATGTACGGCGCGATCTTGTCGAGCGCGAACACCAGCGCCTCCGCTTCGGAGATCACGGCGATGTCTCCGATTGTGCTGCGTTCGATGCCGAGCGAGAGAATCCCGCCCATGAAATCCCGGTGCGTCAGTTCCCGGAATCCGCTTCCACGGATCCGTATTGCACGGATCGAGATCTCATTCACAATATCCGGATTCGCGCAGAGATGCGCGGCAAAAACGTCGCGGCGTGCCGTATCGAGCGGGAGTGCATGACGCGGCGCATCCGGTTCCGGAAGATACCATTCAGGCAAAAAAACCGCGGTACACCTTTCGGCTCCACGGCATCCGCCCCAGAAAAAGCATCTGGATATACCGCTGCCGCTCCGGGTGATTAAATTACTGTAAACTTCCGCGATCTCCGCGGGTGTCATAAAATCGGTCACGGCAATGGCATACTCCGACTCGCGGAATTTGTCCATTGCACGTGAAACCACAGTATTGCTGTTTGTCATAGTCCTGTTTTCTGAAAATACCGAACGTCAGAGCATCACTTCAAGAATCGACAAAAGCAGGAAGGTGATGAAAAACGACATGTCGATCGGCATCCCTTCAAACCATCCGAACCGCTCGATCACCGCCCGGACCGGCATGATTACCGGCTCCGTCACGGCATACAGAAAGTTCACGATGGGATTGTCCTCGTCGATGGGCAGCCAGCTGAGTATCGCACGCGCAAACATCAACAGCTGAATTGCGGTAATGAGATAGCTCACAGTGGCGGAAAGCACGTAAAAAACCTGATACAATTGAGTTTTCTGTCCTCCAAGTGGATATGGTGGATGGCGGGTAATGCGGTTTCTGCATTTGAGTACAAACCGCATTATGAGTACACAAACAAAACCCGATCACCGTACGATGTCAGTTTACGTTCATGTATTCAATATGTACCCGATGGGTTCCGGATCTCCTCAGTTGAAATCAGAGAAATCTTCGTTTGCGGGTTCCTTTGCTTCGGGCTGGGGTTCGGTGCGGCGGGAAGCAGGCTTGATCTTTGCTTCATCCACGTCAACGTTTGCGGGAGTAACAACGTATGCGTTGACAGCGATGCGCTTCAGGTTGCCGCCGATGGAGTATGCAACGCCGGAGAGGAAGTCGATCAGTCTTCTCGAGGTTTCCTTATTGGAGTTTTCGAGGTTCAGAACAACGGTGCACTTGTTGAGAAGGTGGTTTGCGATCTGGGAAGCGGTGTCGCTGTCGTAAGTCTTCGGACGGACAACCTGCATCTTGATGTTCGTACCGGAAAGACCGATGCTGCCGTTCTGCATGGGCTGCGCACCCATGTTCATGCCGCCCATCGGCTGGGGATTGATCTGCTGAGTATTGCCCATGCCCATGTTCATGCCGGCTACCTGAACATCATCGTCCGGAGCTACGCTGCCGCCTTCGTCATAGCCGTTGTCGAAGCCCTGATAGTAATCGTCATCGTAAGAGTCATCGTAAGGTTCGTTCGTGCCGGTTACCTTCTTGATTCGATCCATAAGTCCCATGTTAACCTCCATGCTGCCGTGTTTCGGCAGTGTATTCCACTTAAATATTTAAAATAATAAGTTGCCGGTAGTATTCTGCGATCGCACGGGATCGCACATGATAGTGCATCCGGTCAGGTGTATTTCCGGGAGCCGAAAATCGCGCTGCCGACGCGTACCATCGTGGAGCCTTCCTCTATGGCGCATTCAAAGCTGTCACTCATACCCATAGACAAAACAGGCTTTCTTATATTATGCGTTTTTTTTGCGAAAAAGTCAAGAAATATTCTGCAAGATTCTTGAAAATATTTGCGAAATTCCTCATTTTCCGTACATTTCGGCGCCATTGTCATCATTCCACAAACATCAAGCGATGAAAATCCGGAAATTTCTTCCATAAATCGATCAAATTCCGAAGGAACGATGCCGGTTTTGGATTCCTCCATCCCGATGTTGACCTCCACCAGAATGCCCTGACGCACACCGAGTTTCGAACACTTTTTATCGATCTCCTCCGCAAGCCGTACGGAATCAACGGAGTGAATCAGTCCGGCCCGCCCGGCGATGTACTTGACCTTGTTGGTCTGAAGATGCCCGATGAAATCCATCTGTGCCCCCGCCGCCGTGACGGCTTCGTACTTCGCATTGAATTCCTGCGCGTGGTTTTCCCCGCACAGGCGAAGACCGTAGTTTTCCACAAGGAATGTGATGTCTTCCGCCGCGACGGTTTTGGTTGCGGCAAGAAGCTGTACGTCCCGGTCGGTGTTCACGGTACGTTTCGCTTTCGCGTTTTCAATTTTTTCAAGAACCCGCATGTAATTGTCATGCAGTTCGATCTGTCGTTCTGTCATTGCTGTGCCTTCTTTGCTCTGCCGTCATTCGTTGATCGTTTTACCGGTGTACAGTTCCGTACCGCTCACAACGACGATGTCGTTCTGCGCGATCCAGGGATAGATCTCGTCGTTGATGTCAACGACCGCAATCCGCTGTCCGTTTTCATCGAGCTTGTATGTCCCGTCGAAGTTCATCTCGTATTTCATGCTGTCCGGTTTGCCGGAACAGATGACCTTCCCGTCGTTTTCATACAGGATATGAATCCGTCTGAACTCGATAGTGACCTCGTTCTTGACATAGACCCCCTGAAATCCGCCGACCACACGGACTGCGGAAGAAGGGAGTTCATAGCCGGTGTAGGTCGCCGTAACGATATCCACAGGCTGCATTCTCGTATAGTCGAAGTTGACCGGCATCTTCCCGCACTCCAGAACAACAACAGAACGGTCGCCCGGCGTTTCGGAAATGACGCGGTATACATCCATCTCCAGCAGCATGCCGCTGTAACGGAACATAACATCACAGGAATACTGCTCCGCCAGTCCCGAGGCGTCTGCCTTGTCCATAAGACAGGCGATGTACCATTTGTAATCCGACACAATCGTCCCGACACAGAGGCCGGTCCCCGGTTCCGGATCGGTCTCCGTCATCCGCAGGAAATCCTCAAACGTCATGCTGTCGATCTTATCGGAGGAAAAAATCGCACCGTACCCGTCGGAATCCGAAAAGAAATACCCCGACGACGCACTGTAGACCGAACCGAGGTTCGCTCCGAGCCCCGAACGAAGGGATGCCTTCTCCCCTTCCAGCATGGCGATCTGCGACGCGTAGTCGGTGATCTCACCGGTCAGGACCGCACGTTTTTTGATACCGACCAGAAGCTCGGTACGGAGCGCAAGCGCGTCGGCGTAGTTTCCGTCCTCACAATGGGAACGGATGGTGAACAGGTCGTTGTAAATGTCTGCGTCCAGCCCGGATGCACTCTGCACCGACCTGTTTTCCGACTGATTTTTATCCAGAAGAGCGATCTGCTCATCCAGTTCCGTCAGACGGGTCTCGGTATCGGGAGAGGAGTTCGCATACACATCCGCGATCTTTCCGTAGAGGGAAACGTGAGAGCCGTCACGGACCGCCGGAGCCACACTGCCTCCGAAAATATCCGTCGCATAGACCGGGGTCTCGTCACGCATGATGTAGGCATAGGCGGAAACGGTCTTCGACACGCTCGTCGGAACGGCGTCGACCAGCTCCAGACCGGGCGAGAACCGCCCGATCACATGGTACGCCGCATAGACAAGAACCCCAAAGGCCAATACCGCCGTCAGAACGTACAACCCGGTTCGTGTAAGATAACTTGTGTCAAAAACTGACTTTTTTTTCATGTTTGCCTTTTAAATCAAAGATAAAGAAAAGAACAAGGATCTTCAGGATTCTTTGATAATCCTGATTTTTTATTATAACACACTTTGGAAAGAAATAGTGTCTTTCCCGCAATTATTTACAATTATTTAACCTTAACAAGCACTGCCGCCTGCATTCCCATGTGTTCGTGCGCAAACAAGGCAGCATCCGCCGGATAAACGGTGTTCTTTCCGACCAGCGGATCATTGAAAACAAACGTCCCCTCGCCGTATCCGACGAGAAGAAGACAGTGCATCGGCGTTTTCCACGTGTACGTCTCTCCGGTTTCCGGTATCGTCCACGTGCGGTATTCCCGCGGCTGTGCCATTCCCATCGTCGCGAACACGATCACGGGAACATCCCGGAAGACATATTCGCGGCACAGATCGGCGAGCGTCATGCCGTATACTTCCCGTACTTCATATGTGTCCGTGTCTCCGAGATACGTCCGCAATCCCTTGCAGACCGCCGGTGCGAAACAGCCCCAGCCGTCGTCCGTACAGGGATCGCCGAGGTAAAAGTGCTGCGGATCGGCGGCGTACCATACACCGTTTTCACACACCGGCTCCGGCGCTTTCGGAAGGCATCGTCCGATGAACTCCTCCGGTGTCACGTCAAAGCCAAAGTGCCGCAGAAGCATCACCGCCGAGACGCTTTCGCATCCGGTCGGGTACTTCTCCCGCTGATCGATGAACGGGCAGTCGATGATCTTCATGTCATTCCTCCGCAGACTGTTCGCCGAGGCTGAACAGCTTTTCCGGACGGATGACCGCCTTGCCGTTTTCGTCCGTTCCGGCACGTCCGAGCGCGATGAACTCGTCCCGGTTCCGGATGCGGAGGAGCGTACCGTCCTCAAAATCCGCTTTCAGTTTCTTCTGGAACAGGTTCGTCCCGCCGCGCACCAGCTTCACATAATAGTCCGGAATGTTCACTTCCGGCAGATCCGTAAACAGCGATTCCACTGTCTTCGGCAGAGTCAGCCGTTCCTCGAACGTCATATTGTCAAGCTGTTCTACAGTCACACAGTCGTCGAGGGTGAACTGTCCGGTTTTCGTACGCACAAGCGACTGCATCGCCGCGCCGCATCCGAGCTTTTTGCCGATGTCGCTGCACAGCGTGCGGATGTATGTCCCCTTCGAGCACGCGACCCGCATGGAATACACGTCGTCCGTTACCTTGTGCACGTCGATTTCATAGATCTCGACAGGCCGCGGCTTGCGTTCGACTTCACCGCCTTCTCTGGCGATGTCGACGAGCTTGCGTCCGTCCACCTTGACGGCGGAGTACATCGGCGGGATCTGTTCGATCTTCCCGACAAACGACGCGCATGCCGAAAGAACGGTCTCTTCGTCCGGAATAATATCCGTCTGCGAAAGGATCTCGCCGGTGACGTCCTCGGTATCGGTCGTCAGCCCGAGCTTCATCTCGCAGATGTATTCCTTGTCGTGCATCATGAGGTAGTCCGAAGCCTTCGCCGCACGTCCGAGCAGGACGGGAAGAACGCCCGTCGCCATCGGATCAAGGGTTCCCGTATGCCCGACGCGGGAGGTGTCGAACAGCTTCCGCACGGACGAAATGATCCGGTGCGAGGTCACGCCCGCGTGTTTGTTGATGATAAGGACACCGGAGATGGTGTCCGGTTTGCGTCTTCCCATAATAAAAACTCCGTTTTTAAGTGAAATAGCTGCGCTGTGAAATTCACGCGGAGCGTGAGTGAAATTCGCCTGCGGCGAGTGAAATTTCCTGCTTCGCAGGAAGTTAAGGAAAAAATGCTGACGCATTTTAATTAATTTAAATTCGCGTCAGCGAATTTTTCCTCAACTTGCCGCCGTGCGGCAAATTTCACATCCGCAGGATATTTCACCCGCCGGAGGCGGATTTCACATTTCACGCAGTGAAATATTTCACTTATCCTTTCGCTTCCCGGATCGCTGCGCCGAAGGCTTCCGCCATCCGTGCCAGCGCTTCTTCGGGATCGTCCGCCGTGATCGTGCATCCGGCCGCGCGGACATGTCCGCCGCCGCCGAAGTTTGCGCATACCGCCGCACAGTCGATCTCCGTATTCGCCCGGGAGGAAACCTTGTACTGCATCGGATCGGCGGCAAGCTGCCGGAGCGAAATACCGATCAGCACGCCTTCGACGCCGCGCGGCGTATCGACAACGTTGCCGATCTCTTCTTCGGTCAGTCCCGCGTCGGCGAGCATCTGCTGAGTGAACAGCACTGCACCGAGACGGCCGTTTTCATAGAAGCGGAGGTTCTGGATCGCGAGCATCTGCGCGGTCAGTTCCTTGAGAGTACGCTGACCGAACAGGGAACGGCAGACATCTGCCGTATCCATGCCGCCGTCGTCCGCGTGATTGATCTCACGTACGAGTTCTGCCGCCGCCATGTGCGTTTCGGGGGAAGTATTCGAGAACTTGAAGCTGCCCGTATCGGATACGATCGCCGCATACATGCGTCTTGCTGCTTCCGGAACATTTCCGATCACGCCGCGCTGCTTGAGTTCGATATACAGACGGTAAACGATCTCACCTGCCGCAGATGCGGTCGTGTCGATATAATTCTTCGCAAACGCCTCTCCCATGCCGTGATGGTCGATCATGAAAGAGATGTGCGGAATCAGTGCCGCGAGGTCACCGAGCTGGATCGGAGACGCAACGTCAATGGAAAGAATGCGGTCGTACGCGGAAAGATCGTCGGTTTCGGGATCAAAGTGCGTATTGTAGGGTTCTTCTTCCTCCCCCATATAGAAACTGTCGGAAGCGAGGAAGCGAAGCCGCTTCGGAAGATCGTTCGGACAGACGACGCGTGCATTCCCGCCGCAGGCGAGAATCAGCTTCCGCAGAGCAAATGCCGAACCGATGCAGTCGCCGTCGGGATTGACATGGGTCAGGATAAGTGCATTTTTCGTGTCCGCGATCTCGTCCGCGAGAAACGCGAGGCCGATCGTTTCATAAACGGGTGCGGTTTCTTCCGTGAGGAGTTCGTTCATCTCATTCATCGTCGTCTTCATCCTCCTCAGCCGCCGGTTCGGTATCCTTCGAAATTTCACGGAGCAGCTTCGAAATTTCCGCACCGTGCTTGACCCCTTCATCACGTACAAACGTCAGGTCGGGCGTGATACGGAGGTTAAGACGCTGTGCCAGCTGAGAGCGTACGAACGGAACAGCGGACTTCAGTCCCTTCGCCAGTTCCTTTTCGTCGCATTCTCCGAAGACGGAGTAATAGATCTTTGCAAACTTCAGGTCAGCGGAAACGTCGGAATTCATAACAGTAATCATGACACCGGAAACGCGCGGGTCCTTGATCTCACGGACGATCTGCGCACATTCGGCTGTCATGGCGTCGTTGATACGATTCTTTCTGTATTTTGCCATATATCCAAATCCTTTGTATTAATAGTTTACATTTCACGCGTACAGCGTAGAGAGATACAGTTTATTATACCACAAAAACGGGGGGAGTTCAATACTTAATGCGCAAAATAAGGAGAGTGCCTCAGGGTACAGTCTTCAATGATAAGTTACACCATACACAAAAAATAAAGATGTCAGCAAAAGCGAGTGTCCTTGCAATCCGCATATAAATATGTTATAATGAATAAAACGATTCTAACAGGGATTTTCATACGAATATGATAAAAATTCTGCATACAGGCGACGTCCACCTCGACAGTGCGTTTTCGGGGCTTGATTCCCGGCACGCCGAAATCCGCCGGAACGAACTGCGCGCCGCCTTCACCTCCATGATGACCTACGCCCGTACCGCCGGCGTCGATCTCATTCTCATCGCGGGTGACCTCTTTGACGGCGGGTACATCACCCGCGAAACCGTCGCTCTTCTGCTCCGCGAATTCGAACGGTTTGAGAAACCCGTGTTCATCGCCCCCGGAAACCACGACCCCGCTTCGTCCGACAGCGTCTGGACGAAAATCACCTTCCCCGAAAACGTCCATATTTTCCGTGAAAGCAGCCTGTCTTCCGCCGATGTACCGGATCTTCCCGTCACCGTCTACGGTTTCGGTTTCACGGCCAACGACCTTGTCACCGTCCCCGTCGAAAACATGCACGTCGCCGATCCGTCCCGCGTGAATCTGCTCGTCTGTCACTGCGATATGCCCGGCGTGAAGTCCTCCACCAAGGACTGTCCGATGACCGCGGAACATCTCGACGCCTTCGGCGCGGACTACGCCGCCCTCGGACACATTCACAATCCGCCCGCTCCAGGTCATGACGGCCGCTGGTGCTACTGCGGATGCCTGGAGGCGCGCGCCTTCGACGAAACCGGTCCGAAGGGTGCCTGCATCGTCGAAATCGACAAAACCGGTACCACCTCCTCCGTCACCATAAAAAAAGTGCGATTCTCGAAACGCCGCTACGAAAAGGGCGAACTCGCCCTCACCGGCATGGCCACGCAGGCGGACGTACGCGAAGCGGTCGCCGCCTATGTCGCACAGAACCGTTACGGCGAAGATACCCTTCTCTCCCTCCGTCTGACCGGCGTGGTCGCGCAGTCCCTCGTGATCGACACGGAAGCACTCGAAAATTCCCCGTGCGGTCTGTTCCTTCTCCGTGTGGAGGACGCCACCCTGCCGGACATCGACTGCGCCGCACTCGAACATGACCCCACCATCACCGGTGAACTCTACCGCATCCTGAAGCCCTCCATTGAGTCGGACGACATCCGCACCCGAGAAGTCGCCGTGCGTGCGTTCCGCTATGCCCTCTCCGCCCTCGCCGGCGAGAAAACATTCTGACCATACCGCCATCCGAAACCTGAAAGCCGAAACTGGTACACTGCTATGAAACTGAAACTGCTACATATTATTTCCTTCGGCGGACTTTCCAATTACGAGATCCGCCTCTACGACGGAGTAAACGTCCTGCACGGTGCGAACGAATCCGGAAAATCATCGGCGGCGATGTTCATCAAGTTCGTCTTTTACGGACTGTCCGCCAAAACGCCGAAAAACGGTGAACCTTCCGAACGTGCCCGCTACATCAACCGGCTCACCGGCCAGGCGGCCGGCTACATCCTCCTCGAAACCGATGAAGGGGTCGAATACCGTCTCGAACGTGCCATCCTCACATCCGATGACGGTCCCGCGCGCGAACGCGTCCGCATCATCAACCGTTCGACCGGTGAATCCTTCACCGGACAGAATCCCGGCGAATATTTCTTCGGTCTCTCCGAGGAAGTCTTCATGAATACCTGCTTTGTCGGTCAGACAGCACTCATCAAGCCGGACGCCGGAAGTATCGGTGCCGCCGTGGAAAATCTCCTTTCCTCCGCAGATGAAAACGTGGACATCAAAAAAGCAATCCGTACCATTGACAATGTCCGCCGTGAGATCTGTCACAAAAACGGAAGCGGCGGTGAGCTCGGTGAACTGCGCGAAAAACGAGCCGCACTTGCCGAGGAAATCAAAAACTCCTCCGGTACCTCCGCAGAGATCATCCGTGTCAGCACATCTCTCAACGATATCAAAAAGCGGATTGGCGAGCTTTGGGAGGACAAGCGCCGCTACGACGGCGTGTTCCAGTCCCTTGACAAAATCATGCTCAAGCGCCGTATCGATGCAGCCGAAACAACAGAAAAAAACATCGCCGCACTGACGGAAACACTCACCGCACTGGACGAATCTTCCCTCGGCTCCGGTTTTTCCGAAGACCTTGACGAAGCGGAACGCGACATCCGCGCCTATGCAGAAGCCTGTGCCGCCTTCGGAAGTACGGATTCCGGCACGGGTATTCCGGACGTTTTTCCGGATCTTGATCCCGATGATACCGAGGATCCCGACGAACCCGTTCCGGAGGAGACATCCTACGGCGCTGCGGATCCCGCGGCAAAAGCACGATATCTCGAACTTGCGGCACACAATCAGTTCACCGCTTCCATGGCGCTGTTCGTCGCAGGTCTGTTCGGCTTCGGGATCACCCTGCTGCTCTACTGGTTCAACACCGAGTTCTATCTCCTGCCGCTGTTTATGACACTGGCATTCGTGACGCTCGGCGGCATCTTTATTCTGAAAAACATCCGATCCTCCTCCGAACTGACCCGACTGCTTGCGGAATGGAATGTGGAAACCATCGATGAGCTGGAACAACTCTGTGCTGAACCTCTCTCCGGCAAGACCGCAGAAGATGCGGAACCGGACGAAGACGACGGCGATACCGCAGAAGATCCGGACAGCCTCCGCCCGGCCGACACGATCCTCGCACAGGCGAAGCAGCGTTTTGACGCGGCGCTGACCAAGGTGGACGAACTGTGTGCCGCTGCCGGAGTCGAACCTCTCGAAGACCTCGAGCAGACGCTGAACCTTCTCCGCAAAACATCCGACGACATCCGGACCGACCGGGAAGCGATGGTCTCCAAGCTGTCGAATCTGAACGGCAAACTGGAAGTTCTGAACGAACAGCTCACCGGTGTCGACCGCGTAAACGCGGAATACGAATATCTCGAAACGGTCAAACTGCCGTGGGGACAGACAGCGGCGTCCCTGACCGCGGACGGCATCAAAACGATGATGCGCGAACGCGACTTCACGAACAGTGCGCTGAAGTCGGCGGAAAAGCGTCAGCATGAGCTGGAAACCCAGCTTGCCGCCCTCGGCTCCCCCGCACACGCTCCCGACGAAGCCGCGACCGCCCTCGACGAGCTTGACCGCCGTATCGAAGAGCTGTCCCTCCGTCACGATGCATGCGAACTTGCGAAAAACGCGTTGACACAGGCAGGTGAAAAAATGCGTTCCGGCGTTCTCCCGAAGATCGCGGAAAGCGCGTCGATCCTGCTGAGCGGTGCGACCAGCGGTGCGCATGAAGCACTCACTCTCGACGGCAGCTTCAACGCTGGCTGCTCCACGGAAACAGACGTCCTTCCGGGCGAATACCTGTCCCGCGGCACATCCGACCTCGCCTACCTCTCCCTCCGCATCGCTCTCGCGGAAGAAATTTTCAAAAACGAAACGCCCTTCATGATCTTCGACGAAAGCTTCGCCCACATCGACACCTCCCGCATCGAAGCCATCGTCTCCCTCATGATCGACGGCCAGTACCTCATCCTCACCTGCCGCCGCGAAGAAGCCCTCGCAGCCGAATCCGGCGGAGCCGCGAGATTGGAAATATGATTTTTCTCGGGGAAACCTTTTTTTCGAAAAAGGTTTCCCCGAACCCCTTCCAAAAAACTTGAAACTGATACAGATGACAGAGTATGTGCAGATTTCACGTATCCGTCATCGTTAAAACTGGAGGATTACCATGAAGAAATACGTTATCGCCATTGACCAGGGTACGACGTCCTCGCGGGCGATCCTGTTTGACCACGCGGCGCAGATCGTCGGCGTGGTTGCGAGAGAATTCCCGCAGATCTATCCGAAGGAAGGATGGGTTGAACATGATCCGATCGACATCTGGTCAAGCTCCTACGGCTGTCTGATGGAAGTCATCGCAAAGACCGGCGTGTCCGCCTCGGAAATTGCCGCCATCGGGATCACGAACCAGCGTGAAACGACCATCGTATGGGATAAAAAGACCGGTACGCCCGTGATGAACGCGATCGTATGGCAGTGCTGCCGTACAGCGCCGATCATTGACGAAATGCGCGAACATCATGAAATGATCCGCGGAAAGACCGGACTTGTTCCGGATGCATACTTCTCCGCGAGCAAGATCAAGTGGATCCTCGACAACGTCGAAGGCGTCCGCGAACGTGCGGAAAACGGCGAGCTGATGTTCGGTACCGTCGATACATGGCTCATCTGGAAACTCACCGGTGTCCATGCCACCGACCGCACCAACGCGTCCCGCACGATGCTCTACAACATCAACAACCTCGAATGGGATACGGATCTTCTCGATCTGTTCGGCGTTCCGGCATCCATGCTGCCCGACGTGAAGTCCTCTTCGGAATTCTTCGGCACCGCAAAGATCGACGGCTGCGACATTCCCGTCTGCGGCGTTGCGGGCGACCAGCAGGCGGCGCTGTTCGGACAGGGCTGCTTCTCCGCCGGTGACGCGAAAAACACCTACGGTACCGGCTGCTTCCTCCTGCTCAATACCGGCACTACAAGAGAATACAGCGAAAACGGACTTCTCACCACCATCTGCGCGGGTCTGGAAGGAGAGCCTGTTACATATGCCCTCGAAGGAAGCGTCTTCTGCGGCGGCTCCGTCATCCAGTGGCTCCGCGACGAGATGCGATTCTTCTCCGAAAGCCGTGACGCGGAATATTATGCAACAAAAGTTCCGGACAGCGGCGGTGTGTACCTTGTTCCCGCGTTCACCGGACTCGGCGCACCGTACTGGGATATGTACGCCCGCGGCACCATCGTCGGCATCACCCGCGGCACGAAGCGCGAGCACATCATCCGCGCAGCGGAAGAGTCGATTGCGTACCAGTCCGCCGACCTCATCCACGCGATGGAACGCGATACCGGCGCACCGATCCATGAGCTCCGCGTCGACGGCGGTGCGACCCGTGACAATTTCCTGATGCAGTTCCAGGCAGACATCAGCGACCGGAAGGTCATCCGTCCGGTGGTTCGGGAATCGACCGCGCTCGGTGCAGCATTTCTCGCGGGACTTGCGTCCGGATTCTGGCAGTCGAAGGACGAACTGCTTGCTCTCCGCGCCGTTGACAAGATGTTCGAACCGGAAATCACGGCAGAAAAACGCACACAGCTTTACGACGGCTGGAACGATGCCGTCGGACGTACGCTGACGAAGTGACACAAAAAACATATCAGAAAGGAGGTTCCCCATGACCATGCCGCGCCTCCCCTATTCCGACCTCTCGCTGTCCCTCTCCCTGATTTACATCCCCCTCGTCATCCTGTTCGTCTGGCTGTTCAATTCCTACCGGATGGGCAAAGTCCGACGTCCCCTCTTCATCGGCGGAACCGTTCTCCTTGCCGGAATCCTGATCGCCGCCGTGATCCTTTCCACGTTTCTCTGACAGACAAAAAACCTCCGCTGGAGTTCGTAAGAACTCCCGGAGGTTTTCTCATATTCCGATCAAATTGCTTCCGTGATGATTTCCGCCTCGACGTTGGTCTGTCCGTTTTCTCTCACGGTACGCACATACCATACCCCGTCGCTCGATCCGGCGTAAACCTTCAGCGCCTCATGCAGCGGCGCTTCCGATACAAACGATACCGCCATCGAAATCACTCTCTGACCACGCATGTCACCGATGTACCCGCACAGGATGTCCGGATATTTCGTGTTGTTCATATGCCCGTTCATGTCGATGTCCGCGTATTCCACGGTTCTCTCTCCGACCAGACGGAGCGATACGTCTTCCGGAATTTTAAACCGTGCCGGAAGATCAAGTTCCAGCATCTCGTCCGTCCGGTAGCCGAAATTGAATTCGCTCACGCGGTGCAGACGGCGGTCTTCCACCCCGCACAGTGCCCAGACCGAAACCGCTTCCGCAACGATGTTCCCGTCGCGCAGAATCCGGTAGCAGCGGTTGAACTGTGCCCCTCTGGATTCACACGCCCATGTCTGTACTTCCAGCTTCTCATGCGAATACACCGGCGCGTACAGACTCAGACGGATCCGGCTGAGAATAAATGCCAGTCCCTTTTCAAACAGTTCAATATAAGACGGACCGTCTTCTTCCATTGCGTAATTTGCCGCATCCTGCATATACCGCAGAATGTTCGAAACCGAAACAATGTTGTTGAAATCCACATCGTTCGCGTTTACGTTATACTCCCCAGACCACTTCATTAATTATATCTCCATTTTCGAACAAATCTCATTTAAACAAATATATTCAAAAAGTTTCTTCCGGA
>JAFQFS010000124.1 GCA_017398585.1 Clostridia bacterium | reverse complement strand
GTTTCTTAACAGAATGTTTAAAGAATTTTGTAACTTCCGCTTGACAAATGATTGCGGATATGCTATACTTCAATTAGTTGAATGATTGCTCAACTAACAAACAAAGGAGGCCGGTAACCATGGAAAAACAGCCGCTCTGCGACTGCGAAGTGATTCACGAGGAAATCGTTGAGGATACCCGCGGCAAAATGCAGCCGAAGGATGAATATGTCCGGCTGGCGTCCCTGTTCAAGATGTTCGGCGACGGCACGCGGATACAGATTCTGCACGCACTGGAGCAGAATGAAATGTGCGTCTGCGATCTTGCCGCTCTGCTCGGCGTGACGAAATCTGCAGTATCGCATCAGCTCAAGGCGCTCCGTCTGGCGAATCTCGTGAAATTCCGCAGGGAAGGGCAGATCGTGTACTATTCGCTTGCGGACGATCATGTCAAGGAGATCATCGACATTGGGATGGACCATCTTGCGGAATAAAAAGCAACGGGAGATCTCCCGGTTGTTTTTTGAGCCTTTGTTGAACGATTGAGCAACTAATAAAAAATGGTCAGGAGGCCGTTATGACAAAGACATTTTTATTGAAAGGTCTGGACTGTCCGAACTGTTCTGCGAAGATTGAGCAGGAAGTTGGCGAACTGGACGGAGTACATTCCTCAGTCGTCAATCTGATGAAGCAGACTCTGACAATCGAAGTGGACGAACCGGCGGCATTTGTGGTGAAAAAACAGATCATCCGGATCGTTCACAGCCACGAGCCGGACGTGAAAGTGACGGAAACCGGAACAGATCCGGCGGAACACGGTCACGGTGCATCGGAGAAAGATGAAAACCATTCCGGAATCGTCACCCGGATGATTGTCGGCGTGGTGCTGTTCGTTCTCGGGCTTGTCCTGCAGCAGTTTGGCGGAATGTTCAAGGTGTTTGACCTCGATCTTCCCCTCGGACTTCCGTTTCTGCTGACCGCGTATGTTGTTCTCGGGTATGATGTTGTCCTGTCGGCGCTGCGCGGCATTGCCCGGGGGCATGTGTTCGACGAAAATTTTCTGATGAGTCTCTCCTCCGTCTGCGCGTTTGCCATCGGTGAGGCACCGGAGGCGGTCGCGGTCATGCTGTTCTACCAGATCGGTGAATTCTGTCAGGACATGGCGGTCGACCGTTCGAGACGTTCCATCTCCGCTCTCATGGACATCCGTCCGGATGCCGCCGTTGTCCTCCGGAACGGCGAATGGATCACCGTTCCGCCGGAGGAGGTTTTCGTCGGTGAAACGATTCTCGTGAAACCGGGCGAAAAGATCCCGCTCGACGGTGTGGTCCTGGAAGGCGAATCCATGCTGGACACCCGGGCGCTGACCGGCGAATCGGTTCCGCGCATTGCCCGGAAAGACGATACGGTTCTCTCCGGCTGTATCAGTCAGAACGGTGTGCTGAACGTACGTGTCACGAAAACGTACGGCGAATCCACGGCGGCGAAGATTATCGACATGGTTGAGAACGCATCCGCACGGAAAGCGCCGACGGAACATTTCATCACCGGATTTGCGAAGTATTACACCCCTGCGGTCGTGATTCTCGCGGTGCTTCTGGCGGTCCTTCCGCCGCTGCTGTTCCGGTATGAATGGGCGGACTGGATCCGCAGAGGCTGCGTCTTCCTTGTCATCTCCTGCCCGTGCGCACTTGTGATTTCCATTCCGCTGACGTTTTTTGGTGGGATCGGCGCGGCATCCCGTCACGGCATCCTTGTAAAGGGAGGGAATTACCTCGAAGCACTGAACCGTGTTCACACGGTTGTGTTTGACAAGACCGGCACGCTCACGAAAGGTGTGTTCAGCGTCCGCGAAATTGTTCCTGCCGATGGTTTTTCGGCAGATCAGGTTCTGGAATATGCCGCACAGGCGGAGAGCTTTTCGAACCACCCGATCGCAAAATCCATCCTCAGCGCCTTCGGAAAGGACGTCGACCGCAGCCGCCTTACAGAGTATACGGAAGTGTCCGGTCACGGCGTCCGTGTGAAAGCAGACGGCAGGATGATTCTCGCAGGAAATACCGGACTGCTGGAAGAGCGGAATATTTCCTTCACTCCCTGTGAAGCCCCCGGCACCAAGGTTTATGTTGCCGTCGACGGGAATTATGCCGGATACATCGTGATCGCGGACGAGATCAAGGAGGACAGCGCAGAAGCGATTGCTGCCCTGAAACGTCTCGGGGTGGAACAGACCGTTATGCTGACCGGCGATGATGAAACGATTGCTGCTTCGGTTGTGGAAGAACTGCATCTTGATGCATATCATGCACAGCTTCTTCCGGACGAAAAAGTCGGAATACTCGAGGAATTTGAACGGAAAAAGCGGAAGGGAAGTAAACTCATCTTCGTCGGAGACGGCATCAACGACGCGCCGGTGCTTGCCCGCGCGGACGTCGGGATCGCAATGGGAGCGCTCGGCTCGGATGCCGCCATTGAAGCGGCAGATGTGGTTCTGATGACGGACGAACCGTCCAAACTGGCGGAAGCCATCGGGGTTGCGAAGGCGACACGGCGGATCGTTGTGCAGAACATCGTGTTTGCGCTCGTTGTCAAAGCGGTTTTCCTGATTCTCGGTGCACTCGGATCTATCGGCATGTGGATCGCGGTGTTCGGTGACGTCGGTGTCGCACTGATTGCGGTGCTCAATGCCATGAGGATCCTCAAAAAGTAAACGAAAAGGACGTCATCCGACGTCCTTTTTCCGTTATAATTCGATTTCGACCGTACCTTCGAATGCCTTGTATACCGTGTCGGCATTGTCTTCCGCGAAGCGGTTG
This sequence comes from Clostridia bacterium, assembly GCA_017398585.1. Taxonomy (GTDB): domain Bacteria; phylum Bacillota; class Clostridia; order Oscillospirales; family CAG-272; genus UMGS1696. The sequence goes on along the minus strand of JAFQFS010000124.1, from coordinate 3,429 downwards.
GCGGCGGGGGAGTCGCCGTACATGTCCGAACGCATGGTCCGGTCTCCGGCGATTGAGATCGGGATCAGCACCGTTCCGGCGTCCGCTTTTTTGTAGAACTCCAGATGTCCCGTGTCGCACAGACCGTGATGCGGGAGCTGAAGAATATCGCATTTCAGGCCGTTCGGGTAACGCCAGAGAACGATCTGCAGATTCCGGTGGTACGCATCCCCGGTGAACATGATCTTTTTTCCGGTACCCTGTGCCGTGAAGATCAGCGAAAGCTGATTCGGATTGTTCAGAATGGAGCAGTCCGTGGGGGTATACAGGAAATGCAGCCGCATTCCGTCAACGGTCATCGTTTCATCCGTTTTGGGCGGAACCGCTTCCGCACCCGTGACCGCAAGGATCTTTTCCATATGCGGTCGGACATATCCGATGCCGTTTCCTTTGGCATCGCGGAATTCCTCCGGAAAATGGTACACAAGCCGTTTGACTGTTACCCGTGCGGCAAGATCGTCACGCCTGCAGATTTCAAGAAGGGCGCCGTAGTGGTCGCCGTGCGGATGCGTGAGAATCCACAGATCAACGACCGGTCTGCCGTCCGCATTCTCTTCCAGCAGACCGAGAAATGCTTCCGCATCCTCGGGATGTCCGCCATCGACGACGATCAGATGACCGTTTTCCGTGCGGATCACATACCCCATTCCGGCTGCCGCCCAGCCGACGGTGCTGTCAAACGCGCCGTCGTATGATGAAGCCCTGGTCGCATACTGGATCAGTTTTTCCATATTTTTCTCCGTTTCATATGAGTTAGATGGGGGTTGGGGAGAAACTCATGTCTGTTTACGTTAAATCGCTGTATTCCACGATGAACTGCGCAGAGGCGATCCACTTGCCCGCTTCGAAATCGCGGCCGCGTGCGATGACTTTGTCCTTGTACCCGTAGAAATAATAACCTTCCGAGCCGGTGATGCCCTTGTGGGTGATCTCGGCTTCGTCGTCCCACAGATAGCCGCCGGATGATGTGTTGAAAATGGTCGGAAGATTTTCATCGCGGAGCTTCATGGTGTGGAGCGAATTCATAACCCAGTGGCTGTGTCCGCTGAACAGGATAACTTCCGGATACTTTTTCAGGATGGCTGCCAGTTCCGTGGTCTGCGTGACGCCGTGCCAGTGCTGATATTCGAACGTTCCGGCAACGGTGTCCATCATTCCCTGATGCAGGAATACGTAGATCGGACGGTTCGGGTCGCGGTTTTCCGCGAGCGTTTCTTCGAGCCAGCCGAGCTGTGCTTCGGACAGCCATGCATGGCATCCGGGCTTTTCGCCGCCAAGGAAAACAAAGTGAAGTCCTGCAACCCAGCGGTCGTAGTACGGGGTGTCGGCGTCGTTGTTCGTACCCTTGAGGAAGTTAGCGAGGCGGATCTCGTATGGCGTGTCGTCAAATCCGAGGTCGTGGTTGCCGATGGCGAAGAAGACCGGCGGAGCCGCATCGCCCGCGTTCCGGATGATCTCCTGTGCGTTTTCGTACTGCTGCGGATCGGCGCTGTCACCGGTGTCGCCGTTGATGAACAGCCCGATGCTGTCGGGCGAGATTCTTTTGATGTCTTCGAGCGTGTTCGCGAAATGGCGGTTGTGAACGTGATTCTGGTCGAGCGTGATGTGGATGTCGCTCTGTACCTGCAGTTCGTAATCTGCCTTGCCGAAGTCGTAATCAGACACTCCGTCCGGCAGCATTGCGCAGACGCATTCATCCGATTCCTCTCCGTCGTACACCGCGTACACAAGAATCCGGTCGGCACCGGTCGGGATGAGAGTGCTCGGTACGAGCGCATATACGGTGGTTTCGCCGCTGCAGGCAATCGGCGCGAATGCGGTGTAATCCACGAGAGTTCCCGCTTCGTTCGCCCAGTATGCGCGGTATTCCTTCGGAAGTGTGCCTTCCGCGCGGATGGTCAGCGTACCGTCCGCATAGCCGGTTTTGTCCGTCATCCGTTCGTAGACGGCTGTCATTGTTTTGATCTCCATTATAAATAACCTCCGGTCGTATTTTCTACATTATAGCACGACCGCCGCGCATTTGCAAGAGACGGTTTCCGTGCTCCGCCGATTGACAGAAAACAATTTTTCTGTTATACTGAGAACAATCAAAGGAAACAAAGGAGAATCTCTATGGAAACCATCCGTCTCGGCCGCACCAATCTCGTTGTCACAAAAAACGGCTTCGGTGCCCTTCCGGTACAGCGCGCGAACATGGAGGACGCCTGCCGCATCCTCCGCAAAGCCTACGACAACGGCATCAATTATTTTGACACTGCCCGCGCCTATACCGACAGCGAAGAAAAACTCGGCAAAGCCCTACATGATGTCCGCGAACGCATCATCATTTCCACGAAAACCATGTCAAATACCGTCGAAGGCTTCTGGGAACAGCTTCACACCAGCCTCCGCCTGCTGCAGACCGATTACATCGATATCTACCAGTTCCACAATCCCTCGTTTTGCCCGAAGCCGGACGACGGCACCGGTCTGTACGAAGCTATGCTTGAAGCGAAAGCGAAGGGGATGATCCGTCACATCGGCATCACGAACCATCGTCTCGCCGTTGCGGAGGAAGCGGTGCTGTCCGGTCTGTATGACACCCTGCAGTTCCCGTTCTCGTACCTTGCGAGTGAAAAGGAAGAAGCACTCATGCGCCTGTGTGAGGAGCACGACGTCGGCTTCATCTGCATGAAAGCTCTTGCCGGTGGTCTGATCACCCGTTCCGATGCGGCGTACGCCTACCTTGCGCAATTCCCGGTCGCACCCATCTGGGGCATTCAGCATGAACACGAACTCGATGAATTCCTCTCCTACAACGACAATCCGCCAGCACTTACAGAAGAGCTGACTACGTTCATAGAACAGGAACGCCGGGAACTCACCGGAGAATTCTGCCGCGGCTGCGGGTACTGTCTGCCCTGTCCCGCCGGGATCGAGATCCACACCTGTGCCCGTATGTCGCTGCTCCTCCGCCGTTCGCCGACGGCAGGGCACCTTTCCGAACGCGGACAGGCAATGATGAAGAAGATCGAGGACTGCATTCACTGCGGACAGTGCAAGTCGAAATGTCCGTACGGGCTCGATACCCCGACCCTGCTTGAGAAGAACTACGAAGACTACAAAACCTTTCTGAAATAATCCTATACAGCAGAAAACGGCATCCGAAGATGCCGTTTTTCGTTATGTACGGTATTTTAACCCGTAGTGCCAGTTGAAATCTATCCACTGATGAAAAAATTTGATGTATATGCCTTCCTTTGAAGCCCGTTCCGGTCTTCAGAGGAAGGTGGCGGCGAAGCCGTCGGAAGGAGAACGCGGTATGTAAAATTTGGTTCACCACCGCAGGTGAATGGGTGCAAAATTGACGTATATTACAGCCGCATGCCTTCGGCAGAAATTCAAACT
>JAFQFS010000123.1 GCA_017398585.1 Clostridia bacterium | reverse complement strand
CCACGCCGTATGGGATAACCTCGATTTCGTGCTATCGTTAGAAATACCTCTACGTAGAGAGATTGCCCGCTCGGCTTGGCTGCCGCCGTCCTCGCTTCTGTTAGATAGAGCGGATGACATCAAGTTTGCACAAACGCAAAGCACGAACGGCGGCAGCCAAGGAGTGCGGTGTTATACTTACAGTAGCTGAATTCTATAAGGGCGAACTAAATCACGGATACGGAAGTGCCGAGCGCTGAACAAAACGGAGTTTTGAGAAGTCGCTCTCCTATTCCTCATGATCTTTATCACTATATGGCTACGGATCGAACGATTTCAGCCGTACTCCACAAAAAATCACCTTATTTAAGAGGTTTGGAGGAGAGTTTGAGAGGAACCTTTCCTCTGAAAAGGTTCCTCTCAAGAACAAACATCCCGCACTCCCCCCACTTTGTAAAAAATATTTCAATTCCGCAACTGTTATTTCATATTCTTGTGCTATAATAATACCAGAAACGACATGATACGACAAAGGAGAATACGGTATGAAAAAACAGACGGCGAAGTATAACGGGACACAGAAATTCATCTTATTCTGCTTTTTTGCTATTGTTCTGATCAGCGTTACGATCACGGGACTGCTGCTCTGGAAGGCGTTTGCATGGTCGCGGGATGCGGAAGAAGGGGACATTCCGTCCACGCTCACGGAAGTGCTTCCGGACTCGCAGGATGTGAAGGACACGCTGTCCTCGATTCTGCCCGGCACAGGGACGAAGGAACCGGAAGCCGACGAGACCGAACCCGAAACGGAACCGGTTCCCGAAGAGGACGTACCCGATCCGCATGTGCTGGAACAGCAGCGCGAGGAATGGTATCTCCTTCTCGTCAATAAATGGAACCCCATCGACCGGGACTACTCCCTTGATCTGGTCGAACTCCGGAACGGACATGCCGTGGATATCCGCGCGTATCCGGATCTGCAGGATATGATGGACGACGCACGCGCCGAAGGGCTGCAGCCGATCATCTGCTCCTCCTACCGCACCAATCAGAGACAGCGCGATCTGTTCAAAAATCAGGTTGACAAGTACCTCGCCCTCGGTCTGACCGAGGAGGAAGCGGAGGAACAGGCGGCAAAATGGGTCGCTGTCCCCGGAACGAGCGAACATCAGACCGGCCTTGCCGTCGATATCGTCGCACTCGACTATCAGATTCTCGACGAAGGGCAGGAGGATACGCCCGAGCAGAAGTGGCTCATGGAAAACTCCTATAAGTACGGCTACATCCTGCGCTATCCCACGGAAAAAAGCGACCTCACCGGTATCCACTACGAACCGTGGCACTACCGCTACGTCGGAAAAGAAGTCGCAAAGGAAATCTACGACCTCGGTATCTGCCTGGAAGAATATCTCATGAAATGATCCGGCTTTCTCTGCCCTCCCATGCGTCAGCGCGGGAGGGTTTTTGTGTCCTCCCACCGGAAACCTCTTGACTTCCGGCTTTCTTTTTGTCATAATATAAGCAGAAGAATTTTCGCAGACAACGATACGAAAGGAACGAATCCATGTTTTACATCAACAATCTCACAAACAACGACGATGTGAAGACCATTGCGTCCCTCGGCGCATTTTCGGTCATTGAATACCAGCGTGACCTCAGCGTCATGCCGTCAAGCGCACAGCTCGCTTACTACTGCAACGCGATGAACGTCCGCAAGCGTCAGGTGCTCTGTGACCTCCGCAAGGGGAACGTAACCGTTCAGGCAGGCGCGATGCAGTGGAGCGCGGGCAACGTCAACGCGACGACCGGCATCAAGGGCGTCGGAGATCTCTTCAATAAGGCTCTGCGCGGCAGCGTAACGGGCGAAGGTGCGATCAAACCCGAATACACCGGCGACGGTCTGCTCGTCCTTGAGCCGACCTACAAGCACATCCTTCTCGTCGACGTCGGCGAATGGGGCTCCATCGTCCTCGACGACGGGCTGTTCCTCGCCTGCGAATCCTCGCTCCAGCAGAAGGCGGTCATGCGTTCGAATATCTCGTCCGCCGTCGCGGGCGGCGAAGGGCTGTTCAACCTCTGCGTGACCGGACGCGGCATCCTCTGCCTGGAATCCTACTGCCCGAAGGAAGAACTG
>JAFQFS010000122.1 GCA_017398585.1 Clostridia bacterium | reverse complement strand
TCGAGCGGCGCGCCGTTTTCCCTCACGGAGCGGAGGAATCCGTCGAAGAAATCCATGAAATACTGTTCACGTGCGGACGGCTTGTCCGTCGTGACCGCGTAGAAGCCGCAGCTTGCGTAGCCGCCGATCTTCAGATGCGGGAAGCACTTCTTGAGATGCTTTGCCGTGACGTTGTAGAGTTCGTAGTAATCGTCCGCCGTGCCCGTCCACATTTCGTTGAGTTTCGGATCCACATGGTTTTCGGGTTCGTTCCAGATCTCCCAGTAACGGATGTTATATCGGAAACCGTCCGCCCAGCCTTCCGTGTAGTGGCGGATGACTTTTTCGCAGACGACCGCCCACTTCGCGGGATCCTTCGGCGGGTCGATGCGGTAGGACTTCACGACCGCGTCGTTTTCGATGGTCACGCCGAGACGGAAGAACGGTTCAACGTCCGCCTTCACAAGCGCAGTGATGAGCAGGTCGGTAAAAGTGAAATCATAGGATGCCGGGTCTTCGGGATCGGCATCGAAATTGCGGAACAGATTCGGGATATCAACGAACCTTCCGCCGCCGTAGGCACCGCCGACATCATGGAGACGGGAGAACGGAATGCCGGCTTCGGTCAGATAATGGAGCATGGAGTAATTCCGTCCTCCGGAAAACGGCGGCTGTCCGACCCCGTGTATGGGCTTGATTTTGCCGAGATTTTTTGTAAAATCGATCTTGATGGACATGGTATTCCTCCTCCGTATGTTCTATTTCGTGAAAATTCCCCTGATTGTATCGTACGCCGGCTTTTTTGTACCGTCGCATCGTGTAATTCCCCACGCCGTTTCGCACGGACAATCGGACGCACCGCAGGTGAAACAGGTGCGGCTGTCCTGCCAGCAGTAGAGGATCGCACCGGCAAGGTACGGATCGGCAAGCAGCTTCGGCAGAAGTTCCGCATAAAACTGTGCCTGTCCTTCTTCGGTGTGCGGGAAGACCATTTCGGAGTACCACAGCTTCGTCAGGTGCGGCATCATGCCGATCAGCGCGGGAATGAGATCTTCGCGGGCACAGTTGTCCGCCGTATGCTTCAGTGCAGGCGGAAGAGTCTGTACAAATTCCCCCGCACGCGCCGCGAGGTCGTCGAGTCCTCGGAAGCCAAGGTTTCCGAGATATTCATACGCTTCCCTGCGGTCGGCATGTGCGTTTCCGCCGCGGGAGGCAAAGCCGAATTCCATCAGCACGATCGGCTTTCCGCAGAGTTCGTACAGTTCATGAATGCGGTCGATGTACGTGTCGGTACCGCCGTCGCTCCACGTCCCGTTGTACAGGTCGAAACCGAAATAGTCGCATTCGGTGCGGCGGTCGATATCGCGGCAGCGGTCGTCCCAGCCGTCTTCAAGGCTGACCGTATTATGTCCGATGATGCCGTCGGGGTCGCCCGCGCGAAGTCCCTGCAGGCTCGCGACGAGGAATTCCACGCTTTCGGGAATGGTCAGCGGCATCCGGAAATGGACAACAAACATTTCATTTGTCGCCTGCCAGCAGACGCCGAGTTCACGGTAATCCTTCGCAAGGAACGCGCAGACTTCACGGACCTTGTCGAGTCCCTCCGATGTGCGCGGGTCGATCCCGTGGGCAAGAAACGAGCGCGGATACGGGCTGACGATCACTGAACGCAGACCGTTTTCCGCATATGCACGGGTTTCGTCCCGGAATCGGAGGTAACTCTCGCTGAGATTGCCGTTTTCGTCAAACGGATACGGTGTGTCGCGGCGTACCCAACTGAGTCCGGCACCGGTCAGGCTGGCGTAATCGCTGTTCGGATGGCAGATTCCCTTCATGAACCCGCCGGTCTTTTGATATAAGGAAGTACGGATGTCGTCCATGGTCGTTTTCCTTTCGTTATTTTTTAAGTCCGATTTCGTCAAACGGGATTTCTTCGAACTGCGGCAGAATTTCCCGCAGCTTATCGTTCGTCAAAGTATGAATATCGTCCACATTCACTTCAATGTTGTTTTCCACAACATTGTGCAGGCGTTCTTCATGGCAATCGAAGCCGCGCACGTCCACCGGCTTATGGTTGATGATGATATTGTTCGCGATCCGGCAATAGTGCGGGATGCACTGCTCGGTCTCCGGATCCCATGTAAGATAGTCCGCGATATGCGGGTATTTTTCCGACCAGAGTTCGCCCTGCCACGGAACCGCCTTCAGCCGCTCGTCGTGCGTGCCGCCCGGAAGGAGGGTATCCCAGTAGCCGTACTTGTGGAACCGGAGCGAATACTGCGATTTCGGGCACGCGTCAATGATAAGATTGTTCGCAAATACCATGTCATGTCCGCCGTGGAGCAGGAGCGCGGACTGGCAGCGGAGGAAGACGTTCTTTTCGATCGTGCAGGAACCGAGGTTGTCGTCGCAGTACATGCCGAAAATGCCGATGTGGTTGTCCGCATCGCTCTTCATGTCGTGGAAAAAATTGCAGCGGACGACATTTCCGCAGACGGTGTAGTCGCGGCCGCTGTAAATCGCACTGGAGTCATCGGCGATCTGGCAGACTTCGTAAATTTCATTGTATTCCATCACATGCTCGTTGCCGGAAAAGCCGATCGCCATGTGCGCGGAGTCGTGAATGCAGTTGTGCGAGCAGACAGCGCCCACGCCGACGATCTGTACGGCAGGCTGATACGTCCGGAAAATTTCCGCGATGTGGTGGATGTGGTTGTTGGTCACGATATTGCCGGAAGGCGTCAGCGTCACGCGGTCGCCTCCGGTCATCTGCACGCCGCCGCGCCCGGTATGGTGGATCTCGCATCCGTCCACCCGGCAGTTTTCGCCCTTCACGAGAATGGCGTTTCCCGCAACGTTCTTGACGACGCAGTTTTCGACGGTAATGCCATCCCCTGTCAGGTCGAGCGCGTCGTTTCTCGTTCCGGTGAACGTAAATCCGCGCAGAGTAACGTAAGAGGTATTGTTGAAGCGGATGAGATTGTCTTTCAGCAGGGAAAGATTGATCTCCGCCGACGCGAGATCGCAGTCGGGATAGAGATAGAGCATGCCCGTTTCGCGGTCGAGGAACCATTCGCCCGGTGCGTCGAGTTCCTCGAAAACGTTGAAGAAATAATACGGCGCGTGTTCGCGGATGCCGTACATGCTGACGTAATGCGTTTCCATTTCGCAGGTGTCGGGGTCGATGCGGTCGATCGGCGTTGCCATATCCGCCCAGCCGTATTTCGGGTAGCCGAAGCACCATACACCGTCGAGAGACTTCCATCCGGCGGCACGCTTCGCGGTATCAGGATCGATCGTGCGGATGTCACCGAGCGGATTGCGCAGCATTGCCCATTCGCCGGGATCCATGCGCGCCTTTCCGGTCGGTTCGAGGCACTTCCCTTCGCGCACCACGTCCACGGTGTTCAGGTAACCGGTATCGGGATACCGTGCGATCTCCATGCGGCGGTCGTTCACGAACAGTTCGCACCACATAGGGGACGTGACTGCGCCGTCGTACTTCGATGCGGTGTTGTAGGAGCCGATCGCGCAGAGCTGTCCCCAGTCGGCGGAAGTCAGTCCGAGCTTTGTCAGGTCGATGCGGACGACCTTTTCGGGTGCGTCACCGTGCAGACGGGCGCGTTCGGCGTCGGTGAGAGGTTTGAAATCCGCGGGATCAAGGGACATCCCGCCGTTGAGGATCACTTCCCCGTCGGCGCAGTACGTAACGGGACAGTCGGCCGTCCCGGAGTCGTGCACGTCAAAGACAAGACCGGACGTACGGTATTCCCCGGCTTCAACGATCACGGTCACGGGTTCGGTCAGTCCTTCGGCGATGAGCAGACGTACGGCGTCCCGCGCGGCTTCAATGGTACAAAACACATCGTTTCCGGAGGCGTTTTTCTTCACATAAAATACAGCCATAGTGGATTCCTTTCTTTGAAAAATCAGAGTTCGGCGTTCTTTTTTGTTCTATGTTATCATAAACCGTGCCGCAAATCAAGATATTTTCTGCGAGAAAGCACAAAAATCCCGTCCTTTTTTCAAAGAACGGGATTGTATCAATTATTCTTTTTCCACCCAGATCAGCCGCGCCGAACGCTTTTCCGCGAACGTGAGCGTCACTTTACCTTCCGTCGTCCACGTATCGCCGGTGTCCTCGTCGGTCAGCTTCCATGTACCGTCAACGAACGGCAGGTTCACGGTCAGCGTGTCGTCCTCGCAGTCTTCCATGCGGAACGCCAGCATCGCGCCGCGCTTCTCGTTATCGTCGACATACGCGTACGCCGTGAAGCCCGTACGGTCGTTCTTGTCGTGCCATGGAGTCAGGACGTAGAAGTCCTTCAGCAAATACTTTTTCAGCTTCGCCCATTCGGTCAGCCCGAAGCTCAGGACCGAGAAGTCCTGGTCGGGATCCTGCGTGAACTGCGAATCGACATTCAGTGCAGGCAGGTAGGATGCACGCCATGTGTAGACATCGGTACGTCCGGTGGCGTCGAGTTCGCCGACCTTTTCCTTTGTATTCGCGCCGCAGAACGGGATCCACTTGTTGAACGAGGTCGTCATGGAGAGGCGGAGCGCCGTGGTCGTCCGGTCGGCGTCGCTGCGGAGAAGCGGTACGCCTCGGCGGAGGGATTCAAGATCGTTGCGTCCACCGCCCGATGCACAGGAGTCGACGAATCCAGCACCTCCGAAACCGAGGGTGCAGGCGATGATATCGTCCCACATCCGGTAGTGACCGTCAACGAAGCGGCATTCTGTAATGCCTGTGCGGTTGTCGCCCTCGAGCGTGTCGAGGTATTTCCAGAGCGCGCCGGGGTCGCTGTTGTTGTCTTCGCGATAAATTTCGACTTTATTTTCGGCAAGAACCTTGCAGATGCGGCCGACTGTCCAGTCGTAACATGCGGGAATGCCGATGTTGTTGGAGATCGAGCCGACACCCTCGCGGCGGATCGCCCACGCGGGATCATATCCGTAATTTTTCACAAGGGAATCCACGTCGGTAACACGTTCCGGCTCGAACCACATGAGGGTACGCATACCGTTCGCACGCGCAAAATCGGTGGATTCGAGGAAGGTTTTGTCCGGCCACTTTACAGGGTCAAGTTCCCATGTACCAACAGTTCCCCACCAGTCGGAAACGGGCGAGCTGCCATCGGGTGCGGTATACCAGCCGGCATCGAACCAGCGGATATCGACCTTGACGTTTTCGGCGATCATCTTTTCAAGAGACGGCTTCCATGTATAATAACGTTCGGAAATACTGCCGTCGGAGTTCGGCAGACCGGTGTCGTTAGAGACACAGCAGGTCGAAAACGGCTCAACATGCTCCCCGGATGCATCGTTTGCGGGAAGGTTGCAGTTCACGAACCAGCTCCGCCAGAAATTTGTGGCATAATGTTCATCACGCACAGTATAGGGCGCATAAACAAACAGCGCGGTGCGGATCTTTTCGCCGGGTTTGAGGTACGTGCGGATGCCGTTCGTCGAACGCATCGTGCAGATCGTAACGGATCCGTCGTAAACAAAGTCCGCCGTCCAGGTTCCTGCCCAGCCGATGGCGAGCATGGCGCCGCCGTCGCCGCATTCGAGATTGAAATACGGGAAGTTGACATGGGTCGGACGTCCGCTGTCGGACTTGAAATGAACTTCTTCCGCAGTAAGGTCGACGGCATACGGACGGTACTGATTGCCGTGGTCGCCAAGGCTGCCGCGAAGAACGGGAGAGGCTCCGTCAAAGGTAAGGGTGGTGGACAGATCTTCCAGAACGGCACTGTCGGCATTTCCGGAATTTTCGAACCAGACCGTCCACTCGGTTACGCCGTACGCGGGATAGAAAGTAAGAATGAGCGTCACGAGCATTCCGTCTTCCTTCGCGAAGCGAAGGGTCGTGGTCTCACGCTGGTCCGTTGCTGTCACATCAGCAGAAACGGGCGTTCCGGGGAAACCGTCCGTGCGGACGCCGCCGTATGTATAGGAAAACGGCACCTTTACCGGATCGGCAACAAGGGAGCGATACCAGTTTTCCGCTGCGGGATTGGCATAATTTTTCATGGGGAGAACTCCTTTCGTACTCAGATGCAAACGATTTATTCTGTCTGCATTATACAAGATGCACGAAAAAATTGCAAGATGCCCGATGTAAAATCCCATGTATTTCGTATCGATTTCCCATCGTGCTCCTCCGCCGAATCCTTCCCCGCCTTACTCTTCCGTGCGCTCACAGCGGACAGTGATTCTCTCGGTACCGCTGTAGGTGCAGGTGTAAAGGCTCAGTTCCCAGTCGCTGTTGTTCATCTCGTCCACCGCTGTCGCCGCAAGGACTTCCACCAGTCCTACCTTGTAGCGGTGCACCGTCCCGTCCATGTCCGTGAACGTCACTTCGTCGCCGTAATTCACGTTCGACAGATAGCCGAAATGCTGACGGTAGTTGTGCCCCGCGATCACCAGATTGTCCTCCGCCGTCGAGCCGTGATACCGGCACGGCGCCTTCTTCAGATTCCCATCCGTGCATTCGTCCATCACCGGCAGATCCAATCCGAGCGACGGGATCGACAGGATCCCGATATACCCGTAGCCCGCAATCTGTTCCACTGTCATCTTCGGTGCTTCTTCCGCTTCTTCTTCCGACGGTTCTTCCGGTTCCGCGGGAAGCTCTTCTTCCTCTCGTACCTCTTCCGCCGGCTCTTCTGTTTCTTCTGTCTCTTCCGTTTCTGCTGCGGGCGTCTGCTTCGCCGTGATGATCTCCATGATCTCCGGCATTACCTGCTCCGCCGCTTCTCCCGCCCGTCTGTCTTCCATACGGTTATGAACAAGCAGGAGCAGTGCCGACACGATCAGCACTGCTCCGACGGTCAGGCAAACAATTCCCGCTTTCCTGAAATTATTCACCGTCTTCTTCCCTATCTTCTGCTTCTCTATGCTTGCCGCTCAGGAATACACAGCCTACTGCCACAAATCCCATGCCGCCGATTGACAGTACCGAGATCGGCCAGTTCAGCTGACCCGTCTGTACCAGGATCTCTTCCGGTTCGGGGAGTTCCGTTTCGGTTTCCGGTTCCGGCTCGGTTTCGGGCTCCGTTTCTTCCGGTTCGGTCTCTTCCGGATCCGTTTCTTCCGGTTCCGTTTCCTCAGGTTCCGTTTCTGCCGGGATCGTTTCCGGCGCTTCCGTTTCTACCGGTTTCGGTTTTTCCGGCTTTGTCTCCGGCTTTGTTTCCGGCGGAGGAATAACCGGCACGCTCGGATAGTCGTAGCGGTTTTCGAATTCCACTTCGCACTTGTCCTCGCCGCCCTTTTCGTACGCCACAACCGTCACGTCAAAGCCGCCGCCTTCGCGGTTGGTGATGTACACCGTTACTTCGTATACGGTTTCGTCGTAGTCTACGTACTTGTTGTCACCTTCGCGCTGTACGATCGTGTATTCGTAGATGCCGACACGGGTGTACACGATTTCCGGGAACGATACGGTATCTTCCCCTTCGATCTCCAGCGTGTACATCCCCTTTTCGCTGCCTTCCGGCATCGGTGCTCCGTTCTTCGCCTTCAGCACGACTTCGAACGTGTCGTCGGTTTTCGGATGGTCTCCCGTCAGCTCGATCGTCACAGGGATCGCGACTGCAGGATCCTTCTTCTCTTCCGCTGCGATATCGTCCGCCAGCACAGACGGCAGAGACAGTGTCAGACACATCATCACTCCAAGCAGCGCCGCCAGGACGCGATGCCAGTTCTTCTTCATTTTCATTATCCTCCTGTTTCCCCGGCGTGATACGGTTTCATCACTGCCAGGACGATCGTTCTTGCATCGGTGAATTCGGATGAGCAGGTCGAGAGCGCCAGGGTCTTTGACTCCGGATCGTTTCTCGCCGCTTCGATGGTTTCCGCGCGGTAAAACATCGCGTTTTCCTCGCAGAATGTGTATAATTTATTCAGATCGCCGCTGACCGCTTCCGGCTCGAAGATGTTGTCCTCCGATGCCTTGACGAGCAGGCAGGCGTAGATTTCAAGGTTATAGGCCCGGTCGGGCAGAATCAGCATTCCCGTTCGGTTGTCCGCAAAGAACCTCTCTTCCTTGAACAGGTCGAGGTCCCCGAACAT
>JAFQFS010000121.1 GCA_017398585.1 Clostridia bacterium | reverse complement strand
ATATCCGAGGGGAAGAGTCCAGAGAAGGGGAGCCTTCCCCTTCTCTGGTCGTGGAGAGTCAAGAGAGGACCGCGACCGGTCCTCTCTTGCGCCGTGCCGCGCAGGCACATAAAACTTTAGAAAAATGACTTGAAAAGTCATTTTTCCACCTTCCGCACCGCAGGTGCGCAAAAAACATGCAGTCTGTACTCGCAGACGTCCTGTCAGCGTCAGCTTGACAAAATCCTTGACAATCCCGCCCCACTGTGCTATAATATCCCCATGCGGGTATGGCGGAATTGGCAGACGCGACGGATTTAGGATCCGTTGGGTGACCGTGCAGGTTCAAGTCCTGTTACCCGCATTCCGAAGAGCAGATTTTCCCTGCTCTTTTTCTTTTCGTGCAAGATAGCGGTACACCATTTTTCGGATGCTGTCCTCCGTGTTGCCTCCGCCGATGCGCATCGCAACGGCACGCCAGTGCATCCCGTCAAGGAAGCGGAGCGTCATTGCCATCCGCACCAGACTGTCGTCCACGGACGCAATGTACTGCTCCAGACGGATGCGTTCGCGGATGCAGCGTTCCTGCTTCGCCGCGATGATCGCCCGGATCTCCGCCGACATGCGGTCCATCTCCGCCGCGTACCCCATCTCACGCATCAGCCGTGCCGACGGATACAGCGCCGCATCCAGGCGCGCCAGACGCTCGGTGTCCAGCCGGATTTCCCGCCGCAGATCGCGCAGCTGCGACAGCTCACGGATCGTCACCGGACGGTTCTCCTTCATGTTCCCGCCCCCTCTCACAGGAACGGACAGTCCGCCGACGTCGCCGCCGTCACATAGGGACGTGCCGTTGCCGCCGCGAAAAAATCGTCCGTCTCAAAACTCGATCCCGCCATCCCGGCGTTCCGGTCGTCCGTCCGGTACCGGCTGAAATCGCTGTACTTCCCCGACAGCACTTTCTCCATGTTCGCCGGATCGCACAGCCATTCCAGATCACACCGCCATCCCGCCTTCGGCGTCGTCAGAAACGTGCTCTTCGCCGCCGTCTCGAATACCCGGCGATAGACCCACACGCCGTATCCCGTCTTCGCCAGCTGACGCAGCAGCTTCGGCGTCACCTCCGCTTCCGGCAGTCCCGGCAGAATCCGCCCGTATTCCCGCCGGATCTTCTCACTCCGTCTCTCGGTGACGACGCGCCAGCGCTGACGGCCGGAGGCCGGTCCCGACGACGTCGGTTCACGACGCGCGGTCTTCTTCTTTGCTTTCGTTTTCTTTTGTTTTCTTTTGTTTTCATTTCTTTGCTGCATTTTCGCTCCGCTTTTCTGCGTTTCCGGTTCGGAAACTCCCGTTTCCGTCCCCGAATCTCCCTCTTCGAGAAGCCAGTATTCCGTATGTTCCGAACACCGCTTCGCTGTCACCGCCGCGTATCTCCGCTGGATTCCGCGCGACGTGAGAATCCCACGCTCCATCAGTTCCGCATCAAACAGCCCGATCTCCGCACAGCTCCGGATGATCTCCGCCGCAAATTCCTGCGCCGTCCCCTTCTTCCGCGCCTGCCGGTACCAGTTCCCGCCCACCGTGTGCACTACGTGCAGCGCTGCACGCTCCGGTGTCAGCTCAAGCCAGTACCCCTCCCGGTACACCATGCTCAGCAGCACCTCGTACGTCGTCACGCCCACCGGTCCGAACCGGATGGACAGCTCCAGTATCTTCTCGTCCTGATAAAAATCCACATCCTTCGGATAATACGCCAAACCTTTCTTTCGCGGTCTTGCCAAATTCTGTTCTCCTTTCGTTCTCTCATGTTCGTACAAATGTTCTTCCGCGTACGCGCATTATACCACAAACTTTCGTGTTTGTCAAGCCCTATATACACACTATCTTTCGCATTGCAAAACAGACGGAAATTATCAGAACTATTTTCCGGAAACCGTGAACCTTTTGCCGCCACCGACGACTTAATCTGTGAAAGCGCTTTCAAAGGATCCTTCATTATGAAACATCAACTGACCGATTATACAGACTCCCTTTATTACGCCGCGCTCCGCCTGACCGGAAACGCCGACGATGCCGAAGACATCGCGCAGGAGACACTTCTTGCCGCATGGCAGAGTCTCTCGCGCGGGTATCAGCCCGACCATCTGTGGAGCTGGCTCTGCCGCATCCTCTCGAACAAGCACTGCGACCGTCTCCGCGAAAAATACCGCCGTCCGACCATCAGCTACGACGCGTGGACGGAAGACGGATCGTTCCGCGAACCGGCGGAAACCGATGAGGCGGACGAAACCGACGGACAGCTGGAAGCCATCCGCCGCGGGATCGGCTATCTGGCGGCAACCCACCGCGAGGTGTTCGTACGGTTCTACCTGCACGGCGAGAGCATCGAAACCATCGCCGGAGCCATGGGAATTCCCGCGGGAACCGTCAAAAGTCGGCTGAACAAGGGACGTCTGCAGATCAGAAAAGGAGTAGAGGATATGGAAACCTACACGAAACAGAGTTACGAACCCGAAATTTTACGTCTTTCCTGTTCGGGAAGCTGCGGGCTTGACGGCGAACCGTTCTCCCTCGTCGGCTACGACGACGCACTCACGCAGAACATCCTGATTGTCGCGTACGAAAAACCGCTCACCGAAGTCGAGATTGCAAAAGCCCTCGGCACACCCGCCGCGTTTGTCGAACCGATCGTCCGCCGTCTTGTCAGCGCCGAACTGATGGCGCGCACCGACGGCGGAAAGGTCTACAGCGATTTCATCCAGTTCACCCGCGAGGATTTCTACGCGAACTTCCGCGAACAGCTCCGCTATTCCGATGAACATTACTCCGACATCCGTGACGACCTCCGCGCCGCAATGGAAGCACTCCGCGGGACGGATTATTACCTCCGTCAGGAGGAATCGTGCCGTCCGAAACTCGAGCTGCACTATGCCGTTTCGCTGATGCTGAACATGGTTCTCGACGCCGCCGGACTGGTGCATAAGCCGGTGGCGTCCGAGGAATATCCCTACCGAAAAAACGGCGGACGCTGGCTCGCGATGGGCAACCGCTACCCGTCCGGTTACGACTGGACGAGCGATGAGGAATACTGGAACTACTGCGTCGACGGCGAGTTCGGCGAGGACGTACTGAATCTGTACGACACGAAGCGCATCTGGTTCCGCTCGTACTCCACGAAGCTCGGCAAAATCCCGTACAATTATACGCAAAAAGAGCACATCAAGTGGATGTACGAACTGCACAGCGGCATCCGTTCCGGCACCATCGAAGCGGGCGTGCTGGAGGGAGCGGACGTAATGATCGGACACGGCATGCTGAAAAAGGACGGTGCGGTCTCGCTCGATCTCCCCGTCCTGACGGGTGAGGAATACCGCGCGGAAAAACGGCTGTCACACGAGATAGGCAGACCGATTTTCGACAAGCTCAGCGGAAGCATGGCGGACATGATCCGCCGTACGCGCATGAAGCTGCCGCCGCATCTGACGAGTGTCCCGGAATGGCAGCGGTATTTTCTCAGCCGCGACAGCCTGCCGATGGCATTTCTCTATCACGCGGCCGAAGACGGGATTCTGCGGAAGAATATCACCGATCCCGTTCCGGCGGCACTGCTGGTTGTGGAAAAGTAGAGGAATCGGGGAAAACTTTTTTGAAAAAAAGTTTTCCCCGAACCCCTTTCAAAAAACTTTATACAATATATAATAACAAAGCTGGGTGCAGACCCTTCGGAACAAGGTACCGTCTGTAAACCGTACCTTATTCGAAAAGTCTGCACCCGACATTGTCTTTTTTCTGTTTGAAAAGGTTTTCGGAAGGGGTGCGGGGAAACCCTTTTCCTCAAAAAGGGTTTCCCCGCTTTCCATCCTGTATTAAATTCAGTCTTCCTGTGCACGGCGCAGTTCCTTTGCGCATTTTTTCAGCACCTTCGTGTACGGCGCGAGCATACCTTCGGTCATTTTGTTTCCCATTTTCGCCTTGACTTTCGGGTTTGCAATCATCGCGCCGACCGCCTTCATCTTGAGGATGGTCGCCTTTTCCTTCTGCGGGAAATCGTACATGCCGTGTTCGAGGTAGAATTCGTGGTCCGCCTTCATCATACCCTGCATAATCCAGATAAGGTCGCGGAAGATCTTCATCCCGCCGACGCCGAGGAAGGTCTGCGGCAGGGTAATTTCCCGGTCGATCGCATAAGCCAGCGATTCGATCATCGCGCCCATATTGGTGTTGTCCGTCGCGATGCCCGCGAGGAAATTGCGGCCGACGTCCGCGCGGCCTTCGATGACCATGCGGAGGTTCGGTTCGGCGGCGAGGTCGCCGCGGACGAGATAGGCAACGGGGCTGCCCATGGTGACGGTGCGGTGGCCGTTGCAGAACTGGCGGTCGTCGAACATTTTCATCTGCGCGCCCATGGAGTGATCCTTGATGCGGAAGGCGTAGACGATCGCGTCGGCAGTCTGGATCTCGTTCCGGAGGAAATCGTCGAAGCCGTCCTTGTAGATGCACTTGCCGGAGACGGCGCAGCCAAAGCAGCCGAGACATCCGCCGGAGAAGGGATAATCGGCGATGTTGACAACGCGTGACGGATACGGGAAGCGCGCCTGAAAATCGGCAATCATACCGGCGAGATCGTCGTCCCCTTCGCGGAGGTCGGCGACAATGACGGCTTCTCTTCCCTCATTTTTCGGGGATTCGTCGAAGAATTCGTACATTCTGCGGTAAGCATCGACCGGTTTTGCCTCGGGCATGAAATACGGTTCGGCGTACTGGGTGAGAGCGCGGCGGCAGACGAGTTCCCAGAAATCGAGGGCTTCGTCCTGACCTTCGGGTCTGGTAAGATCGTCCATATCGGCGGACAGCCCGCCGAGGTAGCGGAGCCCGAGGTCGGCGCAATTTTCACGGATGAACGCATGCGCGGTGGTATCATAGAAATGTTTGGACGTCGTGATCTGCGCGGCGCACTTACCGGAGAGGTCGACGCCGGACTCCTTGAGGAGTTCGATGAAGCGGTGGAGCTGACAGGGGACGAGGAAGGTATAGACGGGATAACAGAAGAGGAGGAGATCCGCGCGGGACACGGTTTCGAGAGCGGCGGACATATCCTTTTCATAGGAACGGATTTTCTGCCCGACGTGGAGGGTAGCGAATTCACATTCGGGGTGGTTCAGGGCAATGAACTTCACCGTCTGGAAGGTGATGCTGTTCTTCCCTTTCGGGCTTCCGGAGATGACACAGATTTTCATTTTTCTACCTCACAGTGATGTTGGAATTTCGGCTTACAGCCGGGGGAGATGGTGCAAACTGTTCGTTTGATTGAATGGAAGAAAAACGCCTGAAGGCGTTTTTCAAATTTTATGTGCCTGCGCGGCACGGCGCAAAAGAGGTCCTCGCGCGGGACCTCTTTTGAATCACCCGCGCCAGAGGAGGGGAAGTTTCCCCTCCTCTGGACTCTTCCCCTCAGACGCAGCGCTAACCGCGGGAGCTGAGGATAAAGTTTATTTTGTAGCCGAAAGTTGGGCTTTTTCCGCGGTTAGCCTATATCTGCGCAACCCTTGAAACGTATGTACGTGTCGGTGGATGTCTCAACTGCCCGACTGCAAGAACGAGAGGTGTCCAGAGGACACTTCCTCTGGTCGGGGTGATTCACAAGAGGGCGACGACTCGCCCTCTTGTGCGCCGTCCGCGCAGGACAAAGAGTCAGTCTGCACTCGCAGACGTCCTGTAGAATAAACTTAAAATTATAGAAGTTTTCTTTAAATCAAGGTTTCTAACAAAGAAACCTCCTCCTCCGTCGTCGACCAGCTGGTCGCAAACCGGACAACGGAGCAGTCCCCGCCGTACGGTTCCCACCACGTCATGGCGACGGATTCCTTCAGTTCCGCGTACTTTTCGTTCGTGAGAATCACAAACTGCTGGTTCGTCGGGGAATCCATGTAGAATTCATACCCCTTCGCGGCGAAGATTTCCTTCAGCCGCTCCGCCATGTCGATCGCGTGGCGGCTGATCTCGAAATACAGCCCGTCCGTGAACAGCGCGTCAAACTGAACGCCGAGCAGACGTCCCTTCGCCAGCAGCGCACCGTGCTGCTTCGTGATCGTCATGAAATGCCGCGGGGTGTTGTTCTTCGTGAAGACCACCGCTTCCCCGCACAGCGCGCCAACTTTCGTTCCTCCGATGTAGAATACATCGCACAGCCGCGCGATGTCGGACAGCGTCAGGTCCGCCTGACGGCTCATCAGTCCGTACCCGAGACGCGCCCCGTCGAGGAACAGCGGCAGTCCGTACGTCCGGCAGACCTCCGCAACCGCGGTCAGCTCCGCTTTCGTGTACAGCGTACCGTACTCCGTCGGGTGCGAGACGTAAACCATGCCCGGGAAAACCATGTGGTCGTGCGCTTCGTCGGCGTAGAACGAGCGGAGATAATCCGCGAGAACGTCCGCCTGAATTTTGCCGTTTTCCTGCGGGATTTCGAGGACTTTGTGCCCCGTGTATTCGACCGCACCCGCTTCGTGCAGGCTGACGTGCCCCGTCTTCGCGGCGATCACGCCTTCGGTGTCACGCAGAAGCGCGGCGATAATGGTGGAATTGGTCTGCGTTCCCCCGACGAGGAACCGGACGTCCGCTTCGGGACAGGCGCACGCTTCGCGGATTTTCTGCCGCGCGCTTTCGCAGTACGGGTCGGTTCCGTAGCCGGACAGGGGTTCGAGATTGGTTTCGCTGAGACGGCGCAGCACCGTCGGGTGCGCACCGGTGGTGTAATCACTTTCAAATGAGAGCATGGTATTTTTCCTTTCCGTTTTCCGACCGCATCAGCCCGCGGGAGCGAGGACGCTGCCGCTTTCGAATTCGACGCGGGTGATGGTATTGGCGAGACCGTTGTACATCTGGTACACTTCATCGGTATATTTGTCCACGTAGAACTCCCATGCGTACGGGATAACATAAAAACGGTCGGTTTCACAGAGGATATCGTCCGTGTCTATCGTGCTGATTTTCCAGCGGTCCCAGTCCTGACCGTAAGGCTTTTCCGGCTTTTCCAAAAGCGGCACAAAGTCGGTTTCGTACATGGCTTCGTAAGCGACAATCAACTGCTCGTGCAGATAATCGACCGCCTGTCCGGGAGTTTTTGCGGTAAACGTATCCGGATATTTTCCGATCATGACGTGTTCGGCGTTGTACATCATGTGCGGATCGGGACTTTCCCGCATTTGGTTTTCACAGCGTTCGCTGTCGTTGTAATAAAAATAGTCCGCACCGAGCAGCTCCGCGAGGGTATCGGCGGGGAGGAATTCGTCCTCCGACACGGGTTCTTCGCCGAGCGTTTCACAGACGAACGCGACGGGAAGCATCGGCGTGCCGTCCTGCATCCAGACACTCACACAGTCCGTGACGGAGCCGTTGACAAACAGCGGGATATAGTTCTCCGGCATGGTCTGCCATTCGAAGCCGTCCGTCCACGGAAACACAGCGGTCTGTTCGCCGAGAAAGTCCTCGTGCATGAAACCGTCGAGGATCACGGGTTCGGGAAGAAATTCCGGTGTTACCGTTTCGGTTTCCGGAATCGCGGGATCCGTCACCGGTTCCGGCAGTTTTTCCGGTAATACCGCACCGTGGAGGTGGTAAAACAGCATAGCGGACAGAATACCGCAGGCGGCAAGCGACATGGTTCGTCTCATAAAAAATCTCCTTTCTTAACCGTTTCCGTTCAATCCGTCGAGATATGCACGGATCTTCTTCATATCGCGGAGCATATCCTCCTTTTTGGAGGCATCGCGCAGAAGCGCGGCGGGGTGGTACACGGCGGTCATGGCAAATCCGCCCTTCAGGACGATCTGTCCGTGTTCTCTGGTAATTTTATAATCCGGATGGATGAGCCGTGCGGCGGCGATGCGTCCGAGGCAGACGATCACCTTCGGGCGTACAAGCTTCACCTGCCCGCGCAGGTGACCGATGCAGGCGTCGCCTTCTTCCGGCAGCGGGTCACGGTTATTCGGCGGGCGGCACTTCAGAATATTGGCAATATAAACGTCCTCCCGCTCGATCCCGACGGCCTCCAGGTATTTGTCCAGCAGCATCCCCGCCGCCCCGACAAACGGTATCCCCGTCGCATCCTCCCGTTCCCCGGGTCCTTCCCCGACAAACATCAGCTCCGCATTCCGGTTCCCGCACCCGAACACCAGATTCGTCCTCGTCTTCCACAATTCACAGCCCCTGCAATTCATACAGGCGCTTTCCAGTTCATTCCAGTCCATAGGTTCTCCTTTCTATCAAATGGGGGGTGTGCTAAGCATACGTTCAGGGGAGACGGTCGCTTTCTTGAAAGAAAGCTCCGCAAAGAACTTTAATCTGTTGTAGCCATTTGGTCTGGCTTATATGGGTTCGTTTTTAGGGGGGTTTTGGATGGGTCTGTGCGCAGCCATTTAGTTGGTCCCAGCTGACAAAATGGGAGCGATCCAATTTCTGAGGAAGGGTGGAGACGGAAGTCAGGGACCGCCGAGACCCTGACTTCCCCCGCCGTATGGGATAACCTCAATATCGTGCAATCGTTAGCAATCTCTCTACGGAAAGCAATTTCCCGCTCGGCTTGGCTGTCGCCGTCCTCGCTTCTGTTAGTCAGAGCGGCTGACGTCAAGTTTGCACAAACGCAAAGCACGAACGGCGGCAGCCAAGGAGTGCGGTGTAAGACGTAAAGTAGCTGAATTCTATAAGGGCGTACTAGATCACGTATACGGAAGGGTCGAGCGCTGAACAAAACGGAGTTTTGAGAAGTCGCTCCACTATTCCTCATGATTTTTATGACTATATGGCTTCCGCCCGAACGATTTCAGCCGTACTCCACCAAAAATTTTCCCCTTTTCCCCTCTCTCCCATATCAACTGCCCAAACCGGCTTCCGCAGACCAAAGAGGTTTGGAGGGGAGTCTGAGGGGGACCTTTCCTCTGAAAAGGTCCCCTTCAGGAAACCCCACCCCCGCACTCCCCACCCGGGAGAGAAAAAACAATATTGACTAATCCCGCACAGGATGATATAATTTATCTATCATTATTATAACGAAAACAAGGAACGGAGTCAATATCATGAAAAATAAAATCTGTATTGCGGGGAATATCGTGCTTGACCTGCTGTACCCGATCAGCGGGTATCCGACGCCGGGGAAGCTCACGACCATCACGGAGATCGGCAAGAGCGTCGGCGGATCGGTCTGCAACGTCGGGATTGACATCGCGCGGCTCATGCCGGACGTGAAGGTCTCCGGGCTGGGGCTGGTCGGCGAGGACGAGAACGGCGATTATGTCCTGGAACGTCTGAACGCGGAAGGACTGGATACCTCCACCATTTACCGGAAGGGTTCCACGTCATTCACCGCCGTCATGAGCGACAACTTCACAAGAGAGCGTACGTTCTTCCATTTCCGCGGCGCGAATGCGGAATTCTGTGAGGATTCCTTCCGCTGGGATGACATCGACTGCGATATCCTGCATATCGCGTATATCCTTCTGCTCGACGCGCTGGACGTCGAAGACGACGAATACGGTACAAAAATGGCGCGCCTGCTCGCTCACGCGAAGGAACGCGGCATCAGAACCTCCATCGACGTCGTCAGCGAAAGCGGCGAACGCTTCATGAAGCTCGTTCCGCCCGCGCTGAAGTACACCGATTACTGCATCATCAACGAGATCGAAGCGTCGGAAAGCACCGGTATCCCGCTCCGCGGCGAAGACGGCGCTCTCCTGTACGACAATCTTCCGAAAGCTCTCTCTGCCCTCTTCGACCTCGGTGTCGGCGAATGGGCGGTCATCCACTGCCCCGAAGGCGGCTTCGGCATGGATCGGGACGGCAAACTGTATTCCTGCGGACAGATCGGTCTCCCGAAGGACAAAATCATGGGCAAGGTCGGCGCGGGCGACGCGTTCTGCGCGGGCATGCTCTGTGCGGCTCACCGCGGCATGAACCTCGGCGATGCCCTGCTCCTCGCCAACTGCGCGGCAACAATGTCTCTCACCGAACCCGGTGCGACCGAGGCAATGGGCACGGTTGAAGAAGCCCTCAAATACGCGGACATCTACGGCGTCGCGGATTCCGGCGCGGCATTCTGAGAAAAAGGAGAACCATCATGAAACAAGCTGTTATCATCGGTGCCGGCAACATCGGACGCGGCTTCATCGGTCAGATCATGTCCGAAGCCGGTTACGAAACCTGCTTCGTCGATGTGTCCGAAAAAATCGTCGGCGAGCTGAACGCCCGTCACGAATATCCGCTCGAGATCGTCCGCACGGGCGCCTCCACCCGCCTCACCATCAAAAATGTCCGCGCCGTCAACGGCAACGACCGCGAAGCGGCACAGCGTGTCATCGCGGACTGCGACATCTGCGTCACCTGTGTCGGCGCAAAGGCGATCCGGTTCATCATCCCGAACCTCGCCGGCGGCATCAAACTGCGCTATGCCGAAACGAAACGTCCCTTCAACCTCCTCATCTGCGAAAACCTCATGGACGCGGACGTGTATATCCGCTCCCTTCTTGAACCCGAACTGACGGCGGACGAACTCGCTTCCGTCGGTCTCGTCGAGACTTCCGTCGGACGCATGGTCCCGATCCCCGATCCGGAACTTGCAAAGATCGACCCTCTCCTCGTCCGTGCGGAAGAATACGCCGTTCTTCCCTGCGACCGCGACGCGTTCAAAGGGGATGTTCCGGAGATCCGCAATGTCATTCCCGTTTCCCCGTTCCGCTTTGTCATCGAACGGAAGCTCTACCTCCACAACATGGGACACGCGACCTGCGCGTACCTCGGCATGTACAAGGGGTATGAGTACATCAGCGAAGCCATCGCCGACCCGGAAATCCGCGTGATCGTCCGCGAAGCGATGACGGAAAGCGCGGTTGCGCTCGCAAAACGGTTCAATATGCCGTTCGACGAGCTGATCGAACACACGAACGACCTCATCCGCCGGTTCGGCAACACGTCGCTCGGCGATACGTGCGCACGCGTCGGTGCGGATATCCCGCGCAAGCTGGCGAAGTCCGACCGTCTGACGGGCGGATCGCTGTCGGTGACCGAAGCGGGCGGACATCCGGCGTACATCGCGGCCGGCGCGGCGGCGGCACTGGCGAAGTATACCGCGGAAAACGGCGGCACGGCAGCGGACGTTTTCACGGAACTCACGGATGTAACGGACGGCGAATACCGCGCATACGTTCTCGCGCTGTACGAAGTGTTCGCGGCGGGCGCGGCACTGACGGACGTGATCGCGGCGGCGGACGCACTGCTGTACGAAGCGAACCGGTAAAGATACTGCCGGTAAGAAAATTTGCCAAAACATCTTGACAAACCGGAAGGTCTGTAGTATAATAAAAAAGCTGAATCCGCACGGAAGTGGGGATTCAGAATGCTGGTGTGGCTCAGGGGTAGAGCAGCTGATTCGTAATCAGCAGGTCGAGGGTCCGAATCCCTCCACCAGCTTAAAGCGATTGTGGAAACACAGTCGCTTTTTTGTTTTTCTCCGACCAAACAATTTGTTGATTTCCGGCAAACAGATGAATCATTGATTTTCCGTCCTTTCTCTGTTACAATAAAACCATACCGGTGAATCTCATTCAGGAGGTATCCTTATGCAAATCAAATTGGGCGAACGGATGCGCGAACTCCGCCGGAAATACGGCCGTACGCAGGACGATCTTGCGCAGGCGCTCGGCGTGACGCCGCAGGCCGTCTCGCGCTGGGAAAACGGCATCTGCTATCCGGACATGGAACTGCTCCCCTCCATGGCGAACTTTTTCGGCGTTTCCATCGACGAACTGTTCGGCTATCAGACCGAACGCAGTCAGAAAATCGGCGAACTGGCGGACCGCATCCGCGCGATGAACGCAAAAAACAACGGGAAGGACGTCTGCATGGACGAATGTCTTCAGCTTGCGCGGGAAAGTGCGGCGGAATTTCCCGGAAACGAAACGCTGATGCTCTGCCTTGCCTCCGTTCTGTACAACGCCGGCTACGTCCGGTACGGCGAATATCACTGCACCGACGAATACGGCTACGATGTCTATGCGGTCGAACACCACCGCACCTACGCCGAATGGAAGGAAGCCATCGCGCTGTACGAAAAACTGCTCGAAACCCTGCCGGACGGTCCCATGCGTCATCAGGCGGTGCGGGAACTGATCCAGCTCTATGCCAACACCGGCGAATACGACAAGGGCGCTGCCGTTGCGGGGACCTGTCCCGAACTGCGGAACTGTCAGGAACTTCTGCTCGCCTCCGCCTATGACGGAAAACGCCGTGCGGAACGTCTCGCCGAAGCCATCAACACGATGCTCTCCTCCTGCGCGGAACAGATGATCCAGAGTCTGATCTCGCTTCCGTACGGGCGGCTTCCCGAAAACGCCATCCCGATCATCCAAAACGCCATCGGTCTGTTTGCGTGTGCGTTTCCGGACGGTGACTACGGTCTGCACCACATCAAAGTCAGCTGCATGTATCTCTATCTTTCCGAATTCCAGTGGCGCACCGGTGACCGTGACGCCGCGTTTGCGTCGCTGGACAAGGCACTGGATCATGCGCGGGCATTTGAACGGATCAGCGATGACAACGAAACGTTCCATACCTCCCCGCTGTTCCGGACGCTCCGTGTCAATCCTGGAGGATACACACTGACCGCCGCCTCCACCCTGCCGGAGGACTGGCCGTGGTGGTGCGTCCCGGATTATCACGCGGTCAAAGCGGAAATGCAGGCAGATCCGCGCTGGGACGAATGGGTGCGGAAAACCAGAGAATAATGCAGAAAAAGGACGGAAATCCGTCCTTTTCCTTTGTTTACAGAATAATTCCGGTCGGTTCGCCCTGCTCGGTGAGCATTTCGATGCCGTGCATGTTCAGGTCGCTGCAGATTTTCGTCCAGCGTTCGACCATGCCTTCGTCGTATTCGACGGGCTGGAATCCGGCTTTCAGGTAACCGACGATCGCGGGGATGCGCCAGTCGTCCGTGGTCAGTTCCGTGATGCGGGGACGGTGCGTCATTTCCTTGTCCAGCTTCTTCATGCCGACGGACAGCATCACGCGTCCGACGTTGTTCCCGCGGATCGACGGCGCTGCCGCGACCATATGGATATCGCCGACGCCGTCCGGATGGACATACGCGGTGAGCGTTGCTTCGGGGATGTCGTTTTCGCGGCAGACGAAGAAAATGTCCCGTTCCGGTACGAGCGCTTCGCGTCCGAGGATCGAGCCTTTCCACGACGAGAACGTCCCGTCGTCGGGGCCGCACAGGCCGTTTTCGCAGATACGTGTCCAGATTTCGACCTCACCTTCGCGCCAGTTGCGGACGGTCCATCCCTCCGGCACCGGATAGTCGTCGATTGTTTCCATCCGGTGAATCATCATAAGCTGTCTCATATTGTTCCGCCTTTCGTTCATGCGTTTTTTTCTTCCATTATATCATGGGACACCTCTCCCCGCAAGAGAAAACCGGAATTTTTTATTGACGGCATCCGAAATCTATGGTATCATAAAAGAAGTTTGATGGTGTCAGTTAATGGCTCCCTCCGGGAGGGAGCTGTCCCGTAGGGACTGAGGGAGAATGCGTCATGAACGATTTGAATCTCTGCCGAAGGCATGCGGCTGTGGTTTCTGCTTTGATTACAAAATATAGCGACTCAAACCGATTGTGCCGCGGTCTCCTTCCGACGGCTTCGCCGCCACCTTCCTCCCGGAGGAAGGCTATTAAGACATCCCAATTCCAACTTCAGTCAACATTATTTAACCGGCACTGCCGGTCAAGTCAATCAAAATCTTCCCTCCCGAAAGGAGCCCCACATGAACAACAGAGAATGGTTCAAGCAGGCAAAATACGGCATGATGGTCCACTTCGGACTCTACTCCCTCCTCGGCGGCGAATACCGCGGACGCCGCACGAATTCCTACGCGGAATGGGCGCAGTCCTACTTTGCAATTCCGTCGAAGGAATACAGCGCACTGGCGAACGTCTTCAACCCGGTATACTTCAATGCGGACGAATGGCTCTCCCTTGCGAAGGACTGCGGCATGCAGTACTTCGTGATCACCTCCAAGCACCATGACGGCTTCGCGCTGTTCAAGTCGGAAGCGGACCCGTTCAACGTCGTTGACGCGACCCCGTTCGGCCGCGACATCATCGGCGAGCTGGCGGAAGCGTGCTACAAGCACGGTCTGAAGTTCGGTCTGTACTACTCGCAGGAACTCGACTGGCACGATCCGGACGGCGGCGGATACACGAATCCCTATCCCTGTTCCGGTGTATCGTGGCACAACTCGTGGGACTTCGGCAAGTCGGCGGAAGGCAAGGATTTCTCCCGCTGCTTCGAACGCAAAATCAAGCCGCAGGTGAAGGAAATCCTGACGAAGTACGGCGATCTCTGCCTGATCTGGTTCGATACCCCGCACACGATCACGCCCGAACAGAGCCTTGAGCTGTTCGACATGGTCAAGCAGTACCAGCCGGACTGCCTGATCAACTCCCGTCTCGGCAACGGCGCATACGACTACGTCTCCCTCGGTGACAACGAAATCCCGCAGAAGCTCCCGGACAAGATGCCCGAAACGAAAGACGGCGACATGAACGACCTCGGCGGATTCAAGTACTCCCCCTACGGTCTCTACGAAACCGCCGCCACCCTCAACGACAGCTGGGGCTTCAAATACTTCGACCAGAACTG
This sequence comes from Clostridia bacterium, assembly GCA_017398585.1. Taxonomy (GTDB): domain Bacteria; phylum Bacillota; class Clostridia; order Oscillospirales; family CAG-272; genus UMGS1696. The sequence continues at coordinate 23,465 of JAFQFS010000121.1, read as the reverse complement.
GAAAAACGCCGAAAAAGTCTACAACAACAAAAAACACCTCAATTCCATGGGCATCAACTACCTCCTCAACGTAGGTCCCGACGCCCTCGGCCGCATCCCCTCCTTCTCCGTGGATATTCTCAGAGAAGCGGCGGAACTGGAAAAGAACGACTTATAAAATATAGTTTTCTGAGGGGGACCTTTTCAGAGGAAAGGTCCCCCTCAGACTCCCCTCCAAACCTCTTTGGGCTGTTACAGTGATTCGGACTGTGCAGATTTTTTGTTTTTAGGGGATTTTGGATGGGTCTGTGCGCAGCCATTTAGTTAGTCCCAGCTGACAAAATATAGACATCCAAATCCTGAGAAAGGGTGGAGACGGAAGTCAGGGGCCACATAAGACTTCCGTAGGAAGTCTTTTAGACCCATGACTTCCCACGCCGTATAGACTAACCTCGATTTCGTGCTATCGTTCGCAATCACTCTACGTAGAGAGATTTCCCGCTCGGCTTGGCTGCCGCCGTCCTCGCTTCTGTCAGTTAGAGCGGCTGACGTCAAGTTTTGACTAACGCAAAGCACGAACGGCGGCATGCCAAGACGAGTTGCTCCGCAACTCGGGCGGTGTAAGAGTTTATGTAGCTGAATTCTAAAAGGGCGCACTATATCCAGTATACGGAAGTGTCGAGCGCTGAACAAAACGGAGTTTTGAGAAGTCGCTCCACTATTCCTCATGATCTTTATCTCTCCACGGCTATAGGTCTAACAAATTTAAGCCGAACTCCACCGAAAATTCCTTCTTTTTCCCCCACTAAATCATATCAGCCATACCAAATGGCTACACAGATTGAAGTTCTTTGCGGAGCTTTCTTTCAAGAAAGCGACCGTCTCCCCCCTCCTGACAATCCGCACAAAATCAATTTTCTGTACAAAAAAACTCCCGCATTTGAAAATTCCCTCTTGATTTTGTTATTTATTTATGATACCCTGTAAGTAACAAAAATTCATACCAAAAGGAGAACCATCCTATGAGACTCAGACCCCCGTCCGTGCCGCTGATCACCGTTGACCCGTACTTCTCCGTGTGGTCTCCGGCTGACCGCCTCACCGATACCCCGACCGTACACTGGACCGGCAAGCCGAACACCATCGTCGGCACCGCTGAAATCGACGGCACCGCTTACCGCTTCATGGGTAAGCTCAACCGTGCGGACAATACGCCCGCGCTCACTCAGACCGCGCGCGACTGCGATACCTTCGCGACCTACTATACCTTCGAAGGTGCGGGCATCATCCTGAACCTCACGTTCAGCACGCCCCTTCTGATGGACGACCTCGCGCTCATGAGCCGTCCCGTCAGCTACCTCAAGGTGGACGCGAAGTCCGCCGACGGCGCATGCCATAACGTTAAGGTGAAGATCGCCGTTTCCGAGGAAATCTGCCTCAATCACCGCGGCGACGAAGACGTCACCTGCGAAATCATCGAAAACGATACCTTCAAGTCTGCGAAGATCGGCTCCACCTCTCAGAAGGTTCTGCACTGCTCCGGCGACGATATCCGCATCGACTGGGGTTACTTCTACCTCTCCGTTCCGTCCTGCTGCGGCAAGGCGTACACCGAAACCGTGAACGTTCCCTTCGTTCCCTTCCGCAGAGGCGAAACCGCTCCCGAAGGCTTCAAGGAAGAAATGACCTTCGCGTGCGTGGAAACCGAACTCAAGACCTGCTGCTGCAATTCCGCACTCATCACCTTCGCGTACGACGACATCAAGTCCATCGAATACTTCGGCGACCAGCTCACCTCCTACTGGAACAAGGACGGCAAGACCATCCTCGAAGCCATCACCGAAGCTTACGCCGACTACGACTGCGTCCGTGCGAAGTGCCAGGCGTTCGCGGACCGCATGTTCATCGACGCGACCCGCGCGGGCGGCGAAAAGTACGCGGAAATCTGCGAACTCTCCTACCGTCAGGCGATCGCGGCTCACAAGGTTGCCGTTGACACCGAAGGCAACGTTCTCTTCATCTCCAAGGAATGCTTCTCCAACGGCTGCGCCGCTACCGTTGACGTAAGCTATCCGTCCATCCCGCTGTTCCTGCTCTACAATCCGGAACTCGTATGCGGCATGATGCGCCCGATCTACAAGTACTCCCGCACCGACGGCTGGATCTTCGACTTCGCTCCGCATGACTGCGGCCAGTTCCCGCTCGTACACGGTCAGGTTTACGCGAACAACCACATCGACGGTCAGATGCCCGTCGAAGAATGCGGCAACATGCTCGTTATGGCGGCAACCGTTGCGATGGCATCCGGCGACACCAAGTTCGCGGAAGACAACCTCGATCTCCTCGAAGCATGGGTCAAGTACCTCGAAGCACACGGTGACGACCCGGAAAACCAGCTCTGCACCGACGACTTCGCCGGTCACCTCGCGCACAACTGCAACCTGTCCCTCAAGGCCGTCATGGGCATCACCGGTCTCGGCATCATCTACAAGATGCTCGGCCGTGAAGACGACTACAATACCATGCTCGAAAAGGCGAAGAAGATGGCAGCCGGCTGGGCCGTACGCGCAGCGAACGGCGACGGCAGCTACCGCCTCGCATTCGACCGCCCCGGCACCTGGTCCATGAAGTACAACATCGTTTGGGACAAGCTGTTCGGCACCGGCGTCATGGACAAGGCCGTTACCGCAACCGAATTCGCTTCCTACAAGCGCCACATCAACCACTACGGCATGCCGCTTGACAACCGCGAAACCTATACCAAGTCCGGCTGGCTCATCTGGACCGCAACCCTCGCGGAAGACCGTGCCGACTTCGAAGAATACATCGCTCCCCTGTGGGAAAACTACAACTGCACCCTCTCCCGCGTCCCGATGACCGACTGGTACTTCACCGTTACCTCCAACCAGCGCGGCTTCCAGCACCGCACCGTCGTCGGCGGCCACTTCATCAAACTCCTCGAATACTACGGAAAAATGAAGAACTGGAATAAGTAATGTTTTTTCTCGGGGAACCCTTTTTTAAGGAAAATGGGTTCCCCGAACCCCTCCGAAAAACCTTTCAAACAAATAGAAAAGACAAGGTATGTGCAGATTCAGGCTGCCGGAACCGCTGTAAAACTGATAGCCGCTCCGGTATTCCAAATCTGCACGCTCCTTGTCTTTTTATATAGATTGAAGTTTTTTGTGGGGGGTCCGGGGGACACTTTTTTTCAAAAAAGTGTCCCCCGGCGTCTCCCCTATCTCGCAACCAGACGCACAATCCGGCCGGTGTCGCGCTTGACGGAGAGTTTGATTTCGCGTCCGGCGCTTTGGTAGGTGAAATTGTAGGTGCCGGCGGCGTGGTCGGGGACGGCGGAGACGAGGTGCGCGGCGCGGGCGATGTCCGGCGGAAAGTATTCATTGATGAAGTTCTGCGCGAATCCGGCACAGGCGGCTTCGTCGAGGCGGGGTTCGCCGGGTACGATGCTGAGTCCGGCTTCCACGGGTGCACCGGAGCGCGCGTCGATGACAGCGTAGGCGTTGCGGCAGGTATAGACAAACTCACCGGCGGGGGATTTTTCCGCAAAGCGCAGGAGATCGTCCGCACCGATGACCGATGCGGCACATTCGTCCGCCGCCCATTTCCGGAAGTACGACACGGACGCGGGTTCGCTTGCCATGAAGTCCTCCTCTTCCGCTTCGGCGTGGTAGAGGATGGAGAATCCCTCGGGGATCTCACCGGAATCGAGGTAAGAGGTCACGGCGGCGGCGATGTCGGAAAGGTTTTCGGCACCGTCGGCGATGCCCGCGGAAATCTTCCGGAAAAAGGAGGCGTCGTCGCCGTATCCAGCGGAGGCGGCGTTTTCGGCGGCGGTCAGGGCGAAGTGGTAGGAACTCATGCGGTTTTCTTCGTTCAGCGCGGCACCGAGGCGGCGGACGCTGGTTTTGAAAAGAGTCTCGCTGAGATAGGACTGTGCGTCTGCGGCAGCATCGTCGGCGCGGAAATCAAGGTAAATGTACGCAGAAAGGGAGCATACGGTGAGGAACATCACCGCTGCCGTGACAAAAACGGCAGTTCCGTAGCGGGTAAGAAAGGTTTTCATGAAAATTTCTCCTGTAAAACGCCGTCCGGCGTTTTGTTTTCTTCCGCGGAAATCAGTTTTCGTGGGGTAAAAACTTTTTTAAAAAATTTTTTCCCCCACACCCCCATTTCAAAAACTTTCAAACCAATAAATATGCAGAGTACGGTGCATATCCATAATAATACCTGTACGGTTTATCATTTTTATCCGCTTAAAGGTTTTTGGATGGGGTCCCGAGTAAAATTGATTTCCGTGGTTTTCTTCCTATAAGATTTGACAAACGGCTATGATTTATGCTATAATAGATAATGATTTTTTGATAAATTCCGGAGGAAGTCATGACCGTGCAGACAAGGAAAATTTTCCCGTCCCTTCTCGGGAACGAAAAACTGAAAAACACGCTGTCCTCGGACTTTGCCTCGGGAAAGAGTGCGCACGCGTACATCCTCGACGGGCCGTCCGGCTCGGGCAAGCGCACGGCCGCGCTTCTGATCGCGCAGGCGGTGCTGTGTGAACACCGGGATGACGCGTCCCATCCGCTGCCGTGCGGGAAATGTCCGGTCTGCCGCAAGATTGCGGGGGGCATTTCCGTGGACGTGATGACGGTATCGAACGGGGATCACGCGACGATCGGCGTTGAGGCGATCCGTCAGATCCGTCAGACGCTGTACGTCGCGCCGAATGACGGCGACAAAAAAATCTATATCATTGAAAACGCGCACCGCATGACGGTGCAGGCACAGAACGCGCTTCTGCTCTCTCTTGAGGAGCCGCCGCCGTACGTCATGTTTCTTCTCCTGACGGAAGACGCGTCGGCGCTTCTCGAAACGGTCCGCAGCCGCGCCCCGACAATCAAAACGGAGCTGTTCCCGTCTGCTTTTGTGACGGAATTTCTCGCCGCGCAGCCGAATTTGACGCCCGCACAGCGGGAACGCATTCCGGCATCCGCCCATCTCTGCGGCGGTTCCCTCGGTTCGGCGCTGAATCTTCTGAAAAGCGGTGACACCGAACTCGCCCTCTATAAAACAGCGGAGGAATTCGTCGATCTCCTCCTGAACGGAAAAAAGACCGACGCCCTCGTCTTCATCAACACGTCCCTCCCGAAAGACCGCGAGAAAACCCGCACCCTCCTGACCCTCGTCCGCTTCGCCCTCCGCGATCTCCTCGCCTCCAAAAAGGACGGCGAACTCCTCTTCTTCACCGAACTCCCCTCCTACGCCCGCCGCGTTTCCATCCGCCGCCTTCTCGAGCTTTCCGAAGCCGTGGTGCGTGCGGAAAACGACATCGCCGCGAACGGTGCGCAGGTGACCGTGCTGACGGCGCTTGTGTGCGGGGGATGAATTGCAGGGGCTCTGCCCCCTCCCCCCCGCTCAGGGAACCTTTTCGGAGGAAAGGTTCCCTGAGAACCCTCCAAACCTCTTTGGACTGTTACGGGTCGTCAGAAACTGCCCGCTCGGCCTGGCTCCCGCCCGAACGATTTCAGCCGTACTCCACCGAAAATTCCTTTTTTTCCCCTCTATATCATATCAACTGCACCAAATGGCTGCACAGATGAAAAGTTCTTTGCGGAGCTTTCTTTCAAGAAAGCGACCGTCTCCCCTTCCACTAACGACATGAACTCACATACAATAAAACGGAGATAAGATAGAATGAATAATACCCCCACCACAGACATGACCGAAATTGTCGGCGTGCGGTTCCGCGACGCCGGAAAGGTCTATTATTTCGCCCCGAACGGAATCACCGTAAAGACGAACGACTGCGTGATTGTTGAAACCGCGCGCGGGATCGAGTTCGGATTTGTCGCAAACGGAAACAATTATGTTCCGTCCACGAAGATTGTACCGCCGCTGAGACCGGTCATCCGCATCGCGACGGAGGAAGACCGCGCGCATTACGAGGAAAACAAGAAGCTCGAAGCCGCGACCTTTGAGATCTGGAACAAAAAGACCGCCGAACATAAGCTTGACATGAAGCTCGTGGAAGCGGAATATACCTTTGACAACAGCAAGCTGCTGTTCTACTTCGCGTCCGAGAACCGCGTCGACTTCCGCGACCTCGTCAAGGACCTCGCCGCTGTGTTCCGCACCAGAATCGAACTCCGCCAGATCGGCATCCGCGACGAAGCGAAGATGCTCGGCGGTCTCGGCGTCTGCGGACGCCCCTTCTGCTGCTCCAGCTTCCTCTCCGACTTCGTGCAGGTCTCCATCAAAATGGCAAAGGAACAGAATCTCTCCCTCAATTCCTCAAAAATTTCCGGCACCTGCGGCCGTCTCATGTGCTGCCTCCGCTACGAACACGAGACCTACGAAGAGGAAATCGCCCGCACGCCCCCGGTCGACTCCACCGTCAAGACCGCCGAAGGCGTCGGCACCGTCACCGAGATCAGCCCCCTCACCGGCTACATCAAGGTGAAGATCGGCGACAGCATCAAGCCCTTCCACCGCGATACCGTCACCGTGCTCAAGCACGGAAAGAAGGATTCCGGAAACTGACGAACTGACGGTTTGTCGTCCTGCGCGGACGGCGATCTGTTGAATGTCTGCGAGTGCAGACTTGACTTTGTCCTGCGCGGACGGCGCACAAGAGGGCGAGTCGTCGCCCTCTTGTGAATCACCCCGACCAGAGGAAGTATCCTCTGGACACCTCTCGTTCTTGAAGCTGAATAGTTGAGAACCCCCCCGACACACACCTGCCGGTGTAAGGGTTGCGCAGATATAGGCTAACCGCGGAACAGATTTATACTTTCGGCGTGAAGCCGGACAAAATCCTTAGCCCCTCGCGGTTAGCGCATCATCCGAGGGGAAGAGTCCAGAGGAGGGGAAGGATCCCCACCGCTGGTCGCGGAGATTCACAAGAGGGCGACGACGCGCCCACTTGTGCGCCGTCCGCGCCGGACAAAGTCTAGTCTGCACTCGCAGACAATCAACAGATCGCCGTCCGCGCAGAGAGGACAATAGAAAATTTTCCCCGAAACTCCTTAAAAATTTTCACTTTTTCAAAAATATTTTTGCAAAACCTATTTCATTTACGCGGAAGTTGTGATAGAATAAGGTTAATCTTAACACGGAGGTGTACACAATGGCATACAAGATTAATGACGATTGCATCGGCTGCGGCGCATGTGCTTCCGAATGTCCTGTAGAAGCAATTACCGAAAAGGACGGCAAGTACGTTATCAACGCTGACGAATGTCTTGATTGTGGTGCTTGCGCAGGCGTATGTCCTGTTGAAGCTCCCCAGCCTGAAGAATAATTCTCAGACCTGGAGTCGGTAAATAACCACTGCATCGGATCGAAGGGGGGACTCGCGTCTCCCCTTCGGTTTGTATTCCGGCAAAATTCCTCCATAAAGGACGTACCATGTACAATCCCGATACCGAACGCCTCGACGAAATCAACGAGTCCCTTTCCCTCATTCAGTCGAAAACCGGGCTCACCTTCGGCACCGACAGTTACCTCCTCGCCGCCTTTTCCCGTCCCGCTCCGCGCGGGGTCTGCGTCGAACTCGGCGGAGGAACCGGCGTCGTTTCCCTGCTCGCGGCTTCCCGTGAGCGCTTCGCTCACATCCACGCCGTTGAGCTGCAGCCCTATTTCGCCGACCTCATCGCACGCAACGCCTCCCTCAATCACCTCGAAGACCGCGTCACGTCCCTCTGTTCCGATGTGCGTGACCTTACCCAGAACACCTTCGGCGGCGAAGTCCACGCCGTCCTCTCGAATCCCCCCTACATGAAAGCGGACAGCGGACGTACCAACGCCGCGCCCGAAATGAACATCGCGCGCCGCGAGGAAAACGGCACCATCGCCGATTTCTGCGCTGCCGCGAAGCGTCTTCTCCGCTGGGGCGGATCGTTCTCCGTCGTTTACCGTCCTGACCGGTTCGCCGATCTCCTCTGCGCCATGCGCGGGAACGGTCTCGAACCCAAACGCGCCGTTTTCGTCTACCCGTCCGCGTCGGACAAGCCCTGTCTCGTGCTGACCGAAGCGAAAAAAGGCGGCTCCTCCGGCATGGTTTTCGCGCGTCCGCTAATCATCTACGCCGACAAAGCCGCGCAGACGTACACGGACGATATGCAGCAGGTCTACGACGGCTTCTCCCTGGAACATCTGTTTTAAATGAGGTTATCGGGGAGAACCTTTTTAAGGAAAAGGTTCTCCCCTGAGACTTCCTCACGAAGTCAATGGTGTCAACTTAAGAGAAACTTAATGAGGCTCCCTCCGGGAGGGAGCTGTCACGGAGTGACTGAGGGAGACCGCGTCACGATGGATTTCAGCTTTCTGCCGAAGGCATGCGGCTGTAGTTTCTGCTTTGATTACAAAATATAGCGACTCAAAACGATTGTGCCGCATTCTCCTTCCGGCACTTCGTGGTCCCCCTTCCTCTGAAGACCGTTCCGGTCTTCCAAGGAAGGCATTTGGATAACCTCGTTTCTTCTTAAGTTGACAGCATTGCCTCACGAAGTCTCGTCCCCACTTCCAAAACCTTTTCAGACAGATGGCTTGATAAGGTACTGTGCAGACCGCACGAACTCCATCCCATTCACCCATATTAAAGTTTTTTGAAAGGGGTTCGGTGAAAACCTTTCTGCCAAAAGGTTTTCCCGAGAAACTTCCCTCCATGAGTTTTCCTAAAAAACGCAACGTTTCCCAGTTTGAAAAAAATGCCGTGGAAGGCGGGGTTCTCTATCTCGTCGCAACGCCCATCGGCAACCTCGCGGACATCTCCGAACGTGCGCTGAAGGTCCTCTCTGAAGTCGATTTCGTCGCCGCTGAGGACACCCGCAACACCGGTCTGATGCTTTCGCGTTTTGAGATTTCCAAACCGATGATCAGCTACTTCGAGCACAACAAGCGCGAACGCGGCGAAATCATCGTCGACCGCATCGAAGCCGGCGAATCCTGCGCCCTTGTCACCGACGCGGGCACCCCCGCCATCAGCGACCCCGGTGAGGACATCGTCCGCCTCTGTCACGAACGCGGTGTGAAGGTCACGAGCATCCCCGGATGCTGTGCCGCCGTCACCGCGCTCACCCTCTCCGGACTCCCGACCGGCCGCTTCACCTTCGAAGGCTTCCTCAGCACGTCGAAGAGCGAACGCCGCGAACGTCTCTCTGAACTGGCGTCCGAAACGCGCACGATGATCTTCTACGAAGCGCCGCACAAGCTGCGGAACACTCTCGACGACCTGCTCGCTCACTTCGGCGGCGACCGGGAAATCTCCCTCTGCCGCGAGATCACCAAGCTGAACGAGGAAGTCTGCCGCACGACGATCGCGGAAGCTGTGGAAATCTACAAGGAAAAAGAACCGCGCGGAGAGTACGTCCTCGTCATTTCCGGCGCGAAAAAGGCGGAAATCAAGCCCGATTTTCCGGACGATCCGCTCGAACACGTGAACCAGCTCATCGACGGCGGCATGTCCAAGATGGATGCCGTCAAAGCCGTCGCCAAAGCACGCGGCATCCCGAAAAACGAGATCTACAACCTTGTGAACAGGGATTGACGGGGATGCGTCCGGGGAAACTTTTTGAAAAAAGTTTCCCCGGACCCCTTCCAAAACTTTCGGACGGGGTAAATATCAATCTCGTTGGTACAAAACCAGACAAACGCGTGTGTCAAACCGAAAATTCCAGCTGAACTACAAAAGCTGCAATTTATATAAATCCATATAGTTTAAAGTTTTTTGAAAGGGGTTCGGGGAAAACTTTTTTTCAAAAAAGTTTTCCCCGATAAAAACACTCACCATGATGAAAATCGGTCTTACCAGCTACAGCATGAACAACTACATCTGCGACGGCATCATGTCCATTCTGGACGTTATGCGCTTCGCAAAGGAAAAGGGTGCGGAACACATCGAACTGGTTCCGTTCGGCTTCACCCTGCACGATGACGCGACCGGCGAATTCAACGAAGCTCTCATCGCGGACATCAAGGCGCTCTCGAAGGAAATCGACCTTCCGCTTTCCGACTACGCGGTTCTCGGCGACCTTCTCAAGATGGACCTCGACGCACGCCGTGCGGAAGTCGAACGTCTGAAGAGACACATCGACGTTGCGGCGAAGCTCGGTCTCGAACGCATGCGCCACGACATCTCCTCCTTCCGCCGTCCGCTCGAATCCAACACCCCCACCGCGTTCGAACGTGAATTCCCGATCGCTGTGGAAACCTGCCGCGAACTCGCCGACTACGCCGCTCAGTACGGCATCACCACTCTTGTGGAAAACCACGGCTTCTTCGTCAACGGTTCCGACCGTGTAATCCGCCTCATCGAAGCGGTTGACCGCGAAAACTTCGGTCTCCTTCTCGACACCGGTAACTTTACCTGTGTAGACGAAGATACCAAGGTAGCGGTCAAGAAGTGCGCACCGTACGCAAAGATGGTACACCTGAAGGACTTCTACATCCGCCGCGCAGACCGTCTGACCGGCAACGGCGGTCTGTTCCGCTGCGACTCCGGCTGCTGGTTCTCCTCCAACTCCGGCGAATACATGCTCCGCGGCTCCATCCTCGCGCAGGGCGACCTCGACGTATGGGCATCTCTCGGCTTCATCCGTGACGCAGGCTACGACGGATACGTTTCCGTTGAATTCGAAGGCATGGAAGACGGCAAGATCGGCAGCGAATCCGGCATGGCCGCTGCGAGATATATTCTGGAAAATTCTTAATGGGAGTTTTGCGGGGAAAAACTTTTTGGAAAAAGTTTTTCCCCGCACCCCTTTTCAAAAACTTTTAAACAAATGGAAGGACAAAATTTTGTGCAGATTTGAAGAAACTCAAGCTGCACGTTGTCGCCGAAAAGTTTTGATCGACCTTTTTCAAAAGGTCGCAGGGTCAAGGGACAGCTGTCCCTCGGAGGAACGAAGTTCCTCCCGGAGAACCTTCGGTTCTCCAGTGGTCACGGACCGCACGAGACTCGCAGGCGAGTCTCAGGGCGAAACACCCTGGCATGAGAAGCGATTCTTCTCTTTTTGGTTCTTTGGAAGGAACGAAGTTCCTTCACTCTTCAAGAAAGAAGAGAAAAAGAACAGAATCAGTTTGGTATTCTATATTTGATAAAAAATAGAAAGAGGTACCACCATGTCAAAACCCAACGTACTCCTCATCGTGTGCGACCAGCTCCGCTATGACTCGGTCGGCTTCTCGGGCATCTACCCGGTGAAGACCCCCGTCATGGACGCGCTTGCTGCCGACGGCCTCTGGTTCAAGAACGCCTACTCTCCCCTGCCGGTCTGCGCACCGTCCCGCCAGTCCATGCTGACCGGCGTGCAGCCCGACTCCATCGGCGCGCTGTTCAACTACAACTTCGTCAAAACGAACGGCGCGAATCCCGACGTCCCCACATGGGTGAGCGAACTGCACGACCACGGCTGGAAATGCGGCTTTGCGGGTCACTGGGACGCATCCCCGTACGGCAACGAAACCGCGTTCGGCTACGAAACCATCTTCGACGGCGGCGCATGGAGCCGCGAAATCGGCGAAAAGTACGGCTCGATCAGCTACACGAACGGCTGGTTCGGCGAAACGAACCCGATCGCGTTCGAGGACACCAAAACGTACCGCATCTGCAAATCCGCCGCCGACTTTATCCGCGAAAACAATGCGTCGGAACCGTGGCATCTGTGGGTGGACATCACCGACCCGCACCTGCCGTGCCGTCCGTCCGCGCCGTTTGACACAATGTACAAGGCAGAAGACATGACGCCTTGGCCGGGCTTCGGCGACACGTTCGAAAACAAGCCGTACATTCAGAAGAAGCAGATTGAAAACTGGCATCTCGAAGGCAAGACGTGGGAAGACTTTGCCCCCACCGTTGCGCGCTACTTCGGCATGATCAGCCAGACGGACGCCGCGATCGGACAGGTAATCGACGCGCTGAAGGCGACCGGCGAATACGACAACACGCTCATCATCCTGACGGCGGACCACGGCGACACATGCGGCAGCCACGGCATGATGGACAAGCACTACATTCTGTACGATGATGTCGTACACGTTCCGATGATCGTACGTCATCCGACGCTCGGCACAGGTATTGTGGAAAAGTTCAACTGCAACACACTGGACATTGCACCGACGGTGGAAAAGATCACCGGACTGGAAGCGAAAAGCAAGCGTCACGGCAGACCGGTATCGGATTACATCGACGGCACGGAGACGCCGGACTACGCGGTATTCACGTCGAACGGACAGCAGTTCGGTCTCTTCACGCAGCGCGGCATCCGGAATTCGCAGTACAAGTACATCTGGAATCTGACGGACATTGACGAATTCTACGACATTGTGAACGATCCGGGCGAGCTGCACAATCTCGCGGGAGATCCGCAGTACAAGGCCATCATGGCAGAGATGGGCAAGCTGCTCGTCGCGGAACTGAAACGCCGCGGGGATCCCTTCACCTCCGGCTGGGTTGAATGGCAGTGCGGTCTGGGGATCTGATTCTTTGGGTTCAAAGAATCGCTGAAGAAATTCGGTGAATTCTTAGATTTCGCTTTTATTCAAAAGGAAGAAAAAAGCTCCTGCGGGAGCTTTTTTCAAATTTTTATGCCCCTGCGCGGGGCGGGCGCACAAGAGACCCGATCGCGGGCCTCTTGTGAATCTCCGCGACCAGAGGAAGTATCCTCTGGACACCTCTGCGTTCTTGAAGCTGAGCAGTTGAGACAACCATCGACACGTACATACGGTTCAAGGGTTGCGCAGATATAGGCTAACCGCGGAACAGATTTATGCTTACGGCGAGAAGCCGGACGAAAACCTCAGCCCCCGCGGTTAGCGCATAATCCGAGGGGAAGAGTCCAGAGAAGGGGACACTTCCCCTTCTCTGGCGCGGGTGATTCAAAAGAGGTCCCGCGCGAGGACCTCTTTTGCGCCGTCCCGCGTAGGGACATTAATTTTGAAAAACGCCTTTAGGCGTTTTTCTTCCTTCCAAACGCCCTTCCGGGCGTTTTTTTTCATAAAGCCTTGTAAATACAGGCGTTTTCTGTTATAATACTATAATGCAAAAGAATCCATTTTATCATAAATTATAGATAACAGAAAGTGAGGAGTCAGAATGTATACTGTTTTTAAAGGCGGGCTCGTCTATTCCACCGACCTGCGTGAATTCGTCCGTGCCGATATCCTCTGCGAAAACGGCATCATCGCTGATACCGACTGCAAGTCCGTTCCCGCCGGCGCGGAGATCGTTGACTGCACCGGTCTGTATATCATCCCCGGCCTCGTCGATGTCCATACCCACGGCCGTACAAAAAACGACTTTAACTTCGCCGATGAACAGGGCGTCCGCGACCTCCGCAAGTCCTACGCGGCGGTCGGTACCACCACGCTCATGGCAACGCTTGCGTCCGCTTCCGCGGAAAGCCTCGTTTCTTCCATCGAAGCGATCAACAAGAACCGCGCCGTCGAACCCGGCACCGCGACCATCGCCGGTACCCACCTCGAAGGCCGCTACCTCAATCCCAAGCGCCGCGGCGCTCATGCGACTGAACTTCTCTTCCCCCTCGACGCGGACGAGCTGACCGGTTTCATCGAAAAAATGCTCCCCCTGCCGATTCATGTTTCCTGCGCGTGCGAACTCGACGGCGGCGAAACCTTCGTCAAGACCGTGAAAAAGTTCGGCGCAACCTGCGGCATGGTTCACAGCGACGCGACCTACGAAGAAGCAATGAACGCCGTCAGCTGGGGCGTGACCTCCTTCACCCACACCTACAACGCAATGCGCCCGATCCACCATCGCGAACCCGGCAACATGGTTGCATCCCTGCTGACCGACTGCGCATATTCCGAATTCATCGTGGACGGCGAACACTCCCATCCGATGATGATCTCCATGGCGTCCCGCCTGAAGCCCGCGGACAAGCTCATCCTCGTGACCGACTCCATGGAAGCCGCAGGCTGCGAAGACGGCGAATACGCAATCGCCGGTCTCCCCGTTTATGTCAAGAACGGCCGCGCCGTCAACTCTGAAGGCGCTCTCGCCGGTTCCACCCTCGATCTCTTCACCGCCGTCTGCAACTACATGAAGTTCACCGGCAAAACCCTCGAGGAAACCGTTCCCTGCGCAACCTCCAACCCCGCCGCAATGCTCGGCATCGACAACGTCTGCGGCAGAATCGCAAACGGTCTCCGCGCCGACTTCGTCCTCATCGAAAACAAGGAATCCCCCGTCCGCAAGGCAGTCTACGCCGGCGGCGTGAGAGTATAAAAAAATTGAAAACTGCTCCGGCAGTTTTCTTCCATAACATTCTGTATGAGTTACCGCGTAACTCATACAGAATATTTCACTCATGCGAAGCATGAATTTCACTGCGCAGCAATTTCACACCCGCCATGCGGGTATTTCACCATCCACAGGAGTAAATCATGGCTGAAAAATACTATATAACCACCGCGATTGCCTATGCGTCCACCAAGCCGCACATCGGCAACACCTACGAAATCATCGCGACCGACGCCGTTGCACGCTACAAGAAGGCGCGCGGTTTTGACGTTTTCTTCTGCACCGGTACCGACGAACACGGTCAGAAGATCGAAAACAAGGCGCTCGAAGCAGGCATCACCCCCCAGCAGTACGTGGACGGCGTTTCCGGTCAGATCAAGGACATCTGGAACCTCATGAACGCGGACTACGACCACTTCATCCGCACCACCGACGACTACCACGAAGCGGCGGTCAAGAAGATTTTCAAGAAGATGTACGACAAGGGCGACATCTACAAGGACCAGTACGAAGGCTGGTACTGCACCCCCTGCGAATCCTTCTTCACCGAAACCCAGCTCAAGGACGGCAAGTGCCCCGACTGCGGCCGCGACGTTCACATGGCGAAGGAAGAAGCGTACAAATTCAACATGGGCAAGTACGCGGATCGTCTGATGCAGTACATCGAAGAGCATCCGGAATTCATCGAACCCGAATCCCGCCGCAAGGAAATGGTCAACAACTTCTTAAAGCCGGGTCTTCAGGACCTCTGCGTTTCCAGAACCAGCTTCAAGTGGGGCATCCCGGTTGACTTCGACGACAAGCACGTTGTTTACGTATGGCTCGATGCGCTGACCAACTACATCACCGCGATCGGCTACGATCCGGACAAGTCCTACGAAGAACAGTCCGAAAAGTTCAAGAAGTACTGGCCGGCAGACGTTCACATGATCGGCAAGGACATCGTACGCTTCCACTCCATCTACTGGCCGATCTTCCTGATGTCCCTCGAACTTCCTCTCCCGAAGAAAATCTTCGGTCACCCGTGGTTCAACTTCGGCGCGGACAAGATGTCTAAGTCCAAGGGCAACGTTGTTTACGCGGACGATCTCGCCGAAAAGTTCGGTGTGGACGGCGTCCGTTACTACGCACTCTCCGAAATGCCCTACGCATCCGACGGACCGATCTCCTACGAAGCGATCATCACCCGCTACAACACCGACCTCGCGAACAACCTCGGCAACCTCGTAAGCCGTACCGTTGCGATGACGAAGAAGTACTTCGACGGCGTGATCCCGGTTCCGGGTGCGGAAGAAGGCACCGACGCGGAACTCAAGGCAGCGGCGCTCGAATCCGTCAAGGCGTTCTCCGCTCACATGGATTCCCTGCACATCGCGGACGCATGCGCAGACGTCTTCACGATGCTCCGCCGCGCGAACAAGTACATCGACGAAACGACCCCGTGGACGCTCGCGAAGTCCGAAGAGACCATGCCGCGTCTGCAGACCGTTATTTACAACCTGCTCGAAGCGATCCGCATCGGCACCGTTATGCTGCAGTGCCTGATCCCCGCGACCGCAGACAAGATTTTCGCAAGCATCGGCACGGACATCCGTGACTTCGACACCGCACTGACCTTCGGTGCGCTCGAATCCGGCAAGCCCGTCGGCGACGCTGCACCTCTGTTCCAGAGAATTGACGAAGCGAAGTTCATGGCGGAAATCGAAGCGGCCAGAAAGGCTGCCGAAGAAGCGGCCGCAAAGGCAAACAAGCCCGCCGTCGAAAAGCCGGAAGGCGTTGTCCAGATCGGCATCGACGACTTCATGAACGTTGACCTCCGCACTGCCGAAATCAAGGCATGCGAAAAGGTTCCGAAGGCGAAGAAGCTCCTCAAGCTGACCATCGACATCGGCTGGGAAGAACGCACCGTTGTCTCCGGCATCGCAAAGTTCTATACCCCCGAACAGCTCGTCGGCAAAAAGATCATCGTCGTCTCCAACCTCAAGCCCGCCGTCCTCTGCGGCATCGAATCCAACGGCATGATCCTCGCCTCCGGCGACGAAACCGTCCGCGTCATCTTCCTCGACCCCGAAACTCCGAACGGAGAACGCGTACACTGAGGGAAATCGGGGAGATGCTTTTTGAAAAAAGCACCTCCCCGAACCCCTCCGCAAAAACTTTCCGACTGATATATTTGACAAAGTTGGGTGCAGATTTGGAATACCTCTCCGGCGTGAAGCTGATAAAATGGTGTATTACTGAAAATCTGCACAGACGTTGTCTTCCCTTTTCCCAGATTAAAGTTTTTTGAAAGGGGTTACAAGTTGCAAAGCAACTTGAGGAAAACTTTTTTTCAAAAAAGTTTTCCCCGAGTACCACATGTTAAAATTATTCGACTCACACGCGCATTACGACGATGACCGCTTCGAAGAAGAGTTCGAAGGCGGGACGCGCGGTGCGCTGGAAACCGTATACAACGAAGGAATCTGCGGCGTGCTGAACGTGGGGGCAAACCTTGACAGCTCCGCAAATTCCGTCCGTCTGGCGGGCGAATTCGCGCACGTCTGGGCGGCGGTCGGCGTTCATCCGTCGGACGCACAGCGGCTCGGGACGGATCGTCTCGGCGAAGCGCTGGACGTGATCCGGAACCTTGCGGCAAAGCCGAAGGTTGTCGCCGTCGGTGAGATCGGGTTCGATTATCACTACGACGAGATCGACCGGGACTGCCAGTCCGCGTATTTCGCGGCGCAGATGGAGCTTGCACGGGAATTAAAACTGCCCGTCATCATCCACACGCGCGACGCGATGGGCGACACGCTCGATCTGCTCGCGCGTTATCCGGACGTGACCGGCGTCATGCACAGCTACAGCGGCAGCGCCGAAGTGGCACGCCAGCTCTGCGCGAAGGGATGGTACATCTCCTTCTCCGGTCCCGTGACCTACAAAAACGCGGCAAAAGTGAAGGAAGCGGCGGCGATTGTGCCGGAAGACCGCATCCTCGTGGAGACGGACAGCCCGTATCTGCCGCCCGTCCCGCACCGCGGAAAGATGAACTACTCCGGCTACATGCACCACACGCTCGAAGCCGTTGCCGCGATCCGCGGAAAAACGCCCGAAGAAATGGCGGCAATCACCGTCGCCAACACCTGCCGCCTGTTCGGCATCACGTTAAACTAAGACTTCAAATCCGCACTTACTCTATCAATCCAACAATTTGAAAAGGTTTTTGGAAGGGACGAGACTTCCGATGGAAGTCTCAGGGGAAACTTTTTCCTTAAAAAAGGTTTCCCGCGAAATCTCACGTTCCCCGCACCCGACCGAGAGCTGGAGGAATCATGGTTATAACTCATGTTATAAAAAATAATTTGTACGTGAATCTGACGAACCACTGTACGAACCGTTGTGAATTCTGTGTCCGTAAGACCGAACTGCCGGGAAGCTACGCTGATTTACGTCTGGAACGCGAACCGACTCTGGAAGAAATCATCGCAGACGTCACTTCCCACAATCTGAACATGTTTTCCGAGATCGTCTTCTGCGGGCTCGGAGAACCCACCTGCCGGCTTTACGACGTGCTCTCGACCTGCCGGGCGATCCGGGAACGCTGCACCACCCCGATCCGCATCAACACCAACGGTCATGCCTCTCTCATCATGAAGGAGGACACCGCGCCCGCCTTCCGCGGCCTTGTCGACTGCGTCCATGTCAGCCTCAATGCCGCCGATTCCTATACTTACGACAAGCTCTGCCATCCGAAATTCGGCGAGGACACCTTCATGGGCGTTCTGAAATTCGCGCGCGAAATCGCAAAATACGTCCCCAAGGTTTACCTCACCGTGGTGCGCGGTACTCTCACCGATACCGACGTTGACCGCTGTGCGAAGATCGCCGCCGATCTCGGGGTCGGCTTCCGCATCCGCGAGCTTGGAGAATAAAACGATCGTTTCACCTCCGCGTTTTCTGTCAAGACAAATCGGGTACCCGTCGTGTATAATATCTGCACGGGTACCCGATTTTATTATATCTGAGGTTTTTATGGAAAACAGCGAACTCATTCAGAAGGCGCTTGCCTACATCCAGTCCGAAACCGGAAAGAGCGACATGTCCATCGACGACGTCGCGGCACACGCGGGCTTCTCGACCGACTACTTCAACCGGATGTTCGCCGCCCACACCGGCTTCAGCGTCATGGAATACGTCCGTTTCCGCCGGCTGAAAAAAGCGATGTACCTCCTTCGCACCACCGACCGCGACATTCTCGACATCGCCCTCGAATGCGGATACGAAGCGCACGAGAGCTTCTCCCGCGCATTCAAAAAGCAGTACGGCAGAACGCCGACCGAATACCGGGAAGCCATGCAGGGGACGGAAATGTTCTACGGCGACCTGTACAACGACACCGTCGGCGCGCGGATCACCCACGAATTTCCGCAGTTCCGGCAGATCTCCCGGGACGATGCCATCGACCGCATCCTCGAAACCGACGCCCTCCGGCTCGGCTACGAAGCCATCTGCTTTGTCGTCAACGGCGGCGCGGCTCTCTGCACGGAGGACAGTTCCGGCACCGATTTTATCTGGTTCAGCGAATGGCCGGACAGCGGCATGTACGGCAGTATTTATTCGTCCGACTACGACACAATCGCGCGGTATCTGAAGATTTTCCCCGTGGACTACCATTTCAGTATCTTCACCCTCGACAGTGAGGAGGTCATCCAATCCGAACTCGCGAAGCGCGGCGTGAACGTAAGCGGAATCCGCCGGACGCCGTACCGCGTCTTCACCGGCGAGCCGTACGAACTCCACGCGCCCGACGGAATCTCGATCCGCGAGGTAACGTACGCCGACATGGATGCCTACGAAGCCTATTACACCGCAAACGGCTTCCGTTTTCCGCGTCTCGATTACATCAAACAGGAATTCCGGCGCCGCGACGTCCTCGGCTGCGCGGACCACTCGATCTTCCAGTTTTTTGTCTGCGAAGGGGACGAAATCATCGGTCTGTGCATCGGCGGACTCCAGCGCGCACACGATTTCGTCATGAACAACTGCATCGAAGTCTGCCTGAACGACGGGCACAAACGCGAAGAGCTGTACCGGTATGCGTTCCGATATGTCACCAACGAGGTGCTGAAACGCGGCGCGATCCCGTTCGACGACATGCAGAACACGGACAACGAACACCGCAGCGGCACGTTCGACTCCGCCGACCTCGGTTACCGTACCGTTACGTACTGCTGCTCGCTGAACCGCTGATCACACCATCACCGGATGCCGCTTCATGAACGAATCCGCCGGACGGCCGTTGATCAGGCAGTACAGCTCGTCCGCGAACGCGTGACAGCGGCGGATCTCCGCGGACGTTTCGTCCGTAGGGTCAGGGACAAAATCCGCAGGTTTCGTCACCACCGGAAACTCGAATTTTTTCCGGTTTTCCGAGAGATACCGCCGACCGCGTTCGTTTGCGGCGAGCAGGATCGTGTACGGCGGCGGCAGTTTCAGCCATTCCGCACGCACGCCCGTCAGCGAAAACAGCAGCTCCCGCCGCATCCGTGCGGCGGTATATTTTTTTGTGGCGATGTTTTTCATGAATTCGCCCGCATCCGTAGTCTCCCGCGCCTTTTTTGCAGCGATCTGCAGGACGGGGTTCTCCGTATCGCGGAGGTACAGTCTGGCGTGATGGAACAGAAGTTCCGCGTACTTCGCATAATCGCACCGCGCGGCATCCTTCAGCAGAACAAACGGTTCCGCCGGCATGTATGGCGCGCAGGCGGCGAAGTCCATCGCGCGGAGCTGTGTCGCGCTTTTCATGTCCGTCAGACGCCCGACGGCAGTGCAGGTCAGACCGGATTCCCGTCCGAACCGGACGTATTCCGCGCCGAGCTTATCGTTCGCGCCGGGCATCTCCGTGATCCCGAACCGGCGCAGAGTCTCGTCGAACACCGCCGCGCTCCCCCGGTCACGGAATGCCGCTTCCGCTTCGGTGACGGCTTCCGCGAACTCCGGCGAGGATTTGACGTCCGCAATCCGTTCGATATCGTCCATCCGTCCGGATTCCGAGCCGAACGTGAGTCCGTGCGACCGCACGCCGGAGGCGACGGTCACGCCGCCGAGCGCGAACGATTCCGCACCGGCGGAGCACCACGGAAACGGCAGTTCGACCACCAGATCCGCCCCCGCGAGAACGGCGGCATGCGCGCGGATGTACTTGTCAAAGACGGCGGGTTCCCCTCTCTGGACGAAATTTCCGGACAAAACGGCGCAGACGGCATCGGATCCGCCGTGCGCACGTCCGATGACGTACGCATGTCCGTTGTGGATTGGGTTAAGTTCACAAATTACGGTTTCCAGTTTCATGAGTTTTTGTTTTTTCCTACGATTTCTTTGAAAGTTCTTGTATTTTTGTTTGTTTTCATATATAATTATAGGGTGAATCAATTACCCTGTCAAGGATCATTATCAAATAAATTCGGAGGAATATACTCAAAATGAAAGTTTTAGTCGTAAACGCGGGCTCTTCGTCCCTCAAGTATCAGCTTTTTGACACCGCTACCGAATCCGTTCTCGCAAAGGGTATCTGCGAACGTATCGGTATTGACGGCCGCATCGAACACAGAAAGGGCGAAGACGGCGAAAAGATCAAGGTTGAGATCCCGATGCCCGACCACGCTGTTGCTACCAACATCGTTGTCAAGTACCTCACCGATCCCGAAACCGGCGTTATCTCCGACATGAACGAAATCGAAGCAGTCGGTCACCGCGTTGTCCACGGCGGTCCTTACTTCTTTGAATCCGTTCTTCTCAACGACGAAGTTCTCGAAAAGCTTGAACTCTGCCGTGACTTCGCACCGCTTCACACCGGCGCTCACATCATGGGTATCAAGGGCTGTCTCGCTGTAATGCCCAACAAGCCGCAGGTTCTCGTATTCGACACTTCCTTCCATCAGACCATGCCCGAACAGGCTTACACCTACGGCATCTCCAAGGAAATGGCTGAAAAGTACCAGATCCGCCGCTACGGCGCACACGGTACCTCCCACCGTTACGTTTCCCGCGAAATGGCAAAGCTTCTCGACAAGCCCGTTGAAGAAACCAAGATCATCACCTGCCACATCGGCAACGGTTCCTCCATCTCCGCAGTCAAGGGCGGCAAGTGCGTTGACACCTCCATGGGTCTCACTCCCCTCGAAGGCGTTATGATGGGTACCCGCTGCGGTTCCATCGACCCGGCTATCGTTCCCTTCCTCATGGAACGCGAAGGCTGGACTCCCGCTGAAGCAGACGCTTACATGAACAAGAAGTGCGGTTTCCTCGGCGTTTCCGGCATCTCCTCCGACAGCCGTGACATCGAAGCAGCGATCCTCGAAGGCAACAAGGACGCTTACCGCGCAGCTTCCACCCTCGCATACCAGATCAAGAAGTACATCGGTTCCTACGCAGCAGCGATGAACGGTCTCGACGCAATCGTATGGACTGCAGGTATGGGCGAAAACAACCCCGAACTCCGTGACCGCGCATGCACTGACATGGAATACTTCGGCGTAAAGATCGACCGCGAACTCAACGCAAAGACCCACCACCAGCCCAACACCGTCGAACTCTCCACCGCTGACTCCAAGGTAAAGGTCTACGTTCTCCCCACCAACGAAGAACTCATGATCGCTTCCGACACCGAAGACATCGTTAAGAATCTGAATAAGTAATTTGATGTGGATAATCGGGGAAAAACTTTTTCGAGAAAAAGTTTTTCCCCGAACCCCTTTTCAAAAAGCTTTAATCTGTTATAGGAACAAAGTGCAGTGCAAATCGTTTGTTTTGATTTGCACTGCACCTTTTTTATTTGGCTTGCTGGATTTTTATGATTTCTGCGAATTCTTCTCTGTCACGTACGAAGTCGAAGCGGGGTTCATTCAGGTAGTCGAGGTTTTCACGAATCAAAGTATCCACCGCGTCCGGTGAATTCTTCACCCAGCCGCCGTACTTTACGCCGCGGAA
Organism: Clostridia bacterium; assembly: GCA_017398585.1. Lineage (GTDB taxonomy): Bacteria > Bacillota > Clostridia > Oscillospirales > CAG-272 > UMGS1696. Next base: position 1,237 of record JAFQFS010000121.1, on the reverse strand, counting down.
CAACATTGACGTCTGCGCCGCGTCTTCCGGATAGCGCAGGAATTTCTGCGAGAATTCCGCCATTTTCCGGAGACTGATAAGAGTGTTTTCCGTGTCGCCTTTTCCGGCGTACAGGCGTGCCGACTGGCGGTATGCGGATTCCACAAACTGCGCGAAGAAGTTGTAGTCGCCGTCTTCAAGGAGGATTTCGTAAACCGCGGTGACTTTTTCAAGGATTGCAAGCTGTTCGTCGGCGGTGTAGATTTCCTTTCCGTCGTCGCCGCGGCAATATGCGAGCTGTTCCGCCTGATACAGTGCGTCGCTGAACAGATCGAGCGTATTTTCGCGGTAGAATTCCACGAGTTTTGTACCTTTGTAGAGATACTTCAGCAGGTCGTTCCGCGACAGCTCCGGCAGGGTCATCGCGGTTTCGACCGCTTTCTGCGTCTGTCCGAGGTGATCGTACAGCGAACACAGATTTGATGTGACCTCCGCCCGGATGTTGATGTCCGTACACTCCTGCATGACCTTCTGATTCAGCGCGAGAGCTTCGTCGAACTGCCCCGCCATGTACAGATATCCCGCAAGCAGTGCCATAATTTTATAGGAATTCGGGTAGTCAAGCAGCCCTTTCCGGAGGATACGGATCGCTTCGTCACTGTACCCGTCCGCGTCGGTTTTTCGTGCCTTTTTACAGATTTCGTCAATATTCGCTTCCCTTGCAGCGACGTTCACACCGAGGATTTCGTCCGTCGTCACGCCGAAAATATTCGCGAGCAGCGGAAGCTGCGCGATGTCGGGCAGGCTGCGGTCGCATTCCCAGCCGCTCACCGCCTGCGCGGTGATGCCGAGGAACTCCGCCAGTCCCTCCTGTGTGATGTCGCGTTCGCGGCGGAGACGCTTGATGTTCTGACCGATGGATCTCATAATCGTTCTCCTTTGAATCAAAAATACAGAAACCGGTTTCATGCCACAAGTATACCGCATTTCCGCCGCTTTCACAAGCGAATATCCACGTACCAAGGTAAAGCAATCCTTTAAATCCGCAATTCCCCCTTGTCCCCAATACTGTCAGCTTAAGAGGAAACGAGGTTATCCAAATGCCTTCCTTGGAAGACCGTTCCGGTCTTCAGAGGAAGGTGGCGGCGAAGCCGTCGGAAGGAGAACGCGGTATGTAAAATTTGGTTCACCACCGCAGGTGAATGGGTGCAAAATTGACGTATATTACAGCCGCATGCCTTCGGCAGAAATTCAAACT
>JAFQFS010000120.1 GCA_017398585.1 Clostridia bacterium | reverse complement strand
CTATAGAATTACAGACCCTTCTTGGAACGTTCGATGTGTTCGAGTTCGGTTTCGTTGTACTTGGTTACATGACCCGGGATGGGCATGAGCTTTTCGGAGATGACGTCGATGATACCGTCAGCCTGCGGGAAGTAGTACTTTTCCAGTTCGAATGCGGGAGTGATCCAGTTTCTGGAACCGTATACTGCCGGCGGAGCATCGAGATAGTCGAATGCCATTTCGGTGATGTTGGAAGCCATGTCACGCATCATGGAGCCACGGTCAACCGCGTCACCTACGATGATGATCTTACCGGTCTTCTTGACGGATTCGATAACCTTTTCGTAGTTGAACGGAACGAGGGAACGTGCGTCGATAACTTCTGCGGAGATGCCGTAGTCCGCTTCGAGCTTCTTAGCAGCTTCGAGAGCACGGTAGAGAACCGCACCGATGGTCAGGATGGTAACGTCCTTACCTTCGCGCTTGATATCGGGATCGCCGAATTCAACTTCGTAGTATTCGGTCGGAACGCCTTCCTTGTGGAACTGTTCGCCGATGTCGTAGATTCTCTGGGATTCGAAGAAGATAACAGGGTCAGTGCCGTTGAGCGCTGCGTTCATGAGACCCTTTGCGTCGTAAGGAGTTGCGGGGAAGCAAACCTTCAGACCCGGGATGTGAGAGCAGAGCGCGGTCCAGTCCTGAGAGTGCTGAGCGCCGTACTTGGAACCAACGGATACACGGAGAACAACGGGCATCTTCAGGATACCTGCGGACATGGACTGCCACTTGGAGAGCTGGTTGAAGATTTCGTCGCCTGCGCAGCCGATGAAGTCTGCGTACATAAGTTCAACAATTGCACGGCCGCCTGCTACTGCGTAACCAACCGCAGAACCAACGATCGCGGATTCGGAAATCGGAGCGTTGAAGAATCTGTGGTAGGGAAGTGCTTCGGTAAGACCGCGGTATACTGCGAATGCGCCGCCCCAGTCACGGTTGTCTTCACCGTATGCGATGGTGGTCGGGTCTTCGTAGAACTTGTCGAGGATTGCTTCGAAGAGACCGTCGCGGAGACCGAACAGCTTCATCTTCGGGATTGCTTCGCCCTTTTCGTCGAATGCGTAACGAGCCTTGGTAGCGAGCTGCTTGACTCTCGGGTTTTCTTCCTTCGGCATCAGAACTTCCGGTTCACGTTCGGGATCCATGGACTTCACGTGGTTGTTGGAGTACATGATGGAGGAGATCATGTCGGGATTCTTCGCGAGATCCATTCTCGGGGATACTTCGTCGTCGATCGCGAGCTTGATGATCTTGGTGGTACGGTTGATGATGGATTCGTCGATTGCGTCGAATTCCGCTTCGGTAGCAACGCCGCCAGCGATCATCTTTGCACGGTATGCAGCGATCGGGCAGGCTGCCTTCCATGCTTCGATTTCTTCGGGAGTACGGTAGGTGGAGGAGTCGGACGGGGAGTGACCGGATACACGGTAGGTAGCAACTTCGAGAAGAGCCGGACCCTTGCCGTTTACGAGGAGATCCTTCTTGCGGGTGGTAGCGTCGATGACTGCGAGCGGGTCGTAGCCGTTGACCTTTTCTGCGTGCATCTGAGTCGGGTTGAAGCCGGCTGCAAGGCGTGCGGGGTTGCCGTAACCCATGGTTTCGCCCATGGTCTGACCGCCCATGCCGTAGAAGTTGTTGAATACGTTGAAGAGGATCGGCATACCTTCGTCGGAGTACTTGCCGTCCATGCCCCACAGCTTGGTGATCTGGTCCATGGAGGAGAAGTTGAGAGATTCGAGAACCGGACCGCGGCCCATAGCACCGTCACCGGAGTTCGCGATAACGATACCCTTCTTGTGGTTGGATCTCTTGTAGAGAGCTGCACCGAGAGCGATCGGAGCTGCGCCGCCTACGATTGCGTTGTTCGGGAGAATGCCGAACGGGATGAAGAATGCGTGCATGGAACCGCCGAGACCCTTGTTGAAGCCGGTGGTACGAGCGAAGATTTCAGCGAGAGCACCGTAGAGAAGGAAGTCCTTTGCGAGATCCTTGATGTTGCCGGTGCTGTTGTTCTTTTCAACGACGTTCAGGATGGTACCGTCAAGGAATTCCTTCATGATGTCGTATACTTCAGCGTCTTCGAGCTTGTTGATGGAGGAGAGACCCTTTGCAAGGATTTCACCGTGGGAACGGTGGGAACCGAAGGTGAAGTCGTTGATGTCGAGGCAGTACGCCTGACCGACTGCGGATGCTTCCTGACCGATGGAAAGGTGAGCCGGGCCGGGGTTGTTGTACTTGACACCGTTGTATTCGGACTTGACCTTGATTTCGTTGAGCATCGTTTCGAATTCACGAATGGTTCTCATGTCGTGATAAATGCGGAGGAAATCAGCTTTGGAATAGAGCTTCTTTTCTTCTTCAAGAGTTTTTTCGTAACGGCAGAGCGGAATGCTGTCGAATTCGATATAACCGGGCTGGAAAACTTTACCGGGATCGATATACTGACT
>JAFQFS010000119.1 GCA_017398585.1 Clostridia bacterium | reverse complement strand
GCCGCCGTTCGTGCTTTGCGTTAGTCAAAACTTGATGTCAGCGGACAGAACTGACAGAAGCGAGGACGGCGACAGCCAAGCCGAGCGGGAAATCACTCTACGTAGAGTGATTTCGAACGATAGCACGAAATCAAAGTTACACCATACGGCGTGGGAAGTCAGGGTCTCGGCGGTCCCTGACTTCCGTCTCCACCCTTTCTCAGGATTTGGATCGCACATATTTTGTCAGCTGGGACAGACTATATGTCAGCGCACAGACCCCTCCAAAATCCCCCTTTTACTAGCCCATATCAGCTGCAAAATCCGGCTACCACAGATTGAAGTTCTTTGCGGAGCTTTCTTTCAAGAAAGCGACCGTCTCCCCGAAACGAACGCCCTGCACACTCTTCCCCCGCACAACAGCAAAATTCACAATAGAGTCCGGTATATTTATGCAAAAATAATTAAATTCACTCTTTATTTTTTAATAATTCGATGGTATAATAGTATGGTCAGAAAATTTCGATACGGAGGTGTACGCAGATGATTTTTGCCGATTCCCCGAAACTGAATATTGTGTGCGGACATTACGGCAGCGGGAAAACCAATGTTGCCGTGAATCTTGCGCTGGATCTGAGGAAGAGAGACGCCGGGATCAGGATATGCGCGGCGGACCTTGACATTGTCAATCCGTATTTCCGGACGGCGGATGCCGCAGAGATTCTGCGGAAGGCGGACGTGGAACCGCTGATTCCCGAGTTTGCGAATACCAATGTCGATATTCCCTCTCTGCCCCCGAAAATGATGGGCATGATGCGCGGCGATTACGCCGGCGCGGTCTCCATTCTTGACGTGGGCGGCGACGACGGCGCGGTTGTGCTCGGTATGTACAACATGTATATTCGTCAGACCGGCTACGATATGTACTACGTCATCAATATGTACCGGCCGCTCACTGCGAACCCGGAAGATGTATATTTATGTATGTGCGACATCGAAGCCGTGTCCGGACTGAAGTGCACGAAGATCATCAACAACTCGTCCCTCGGCGCAGAAACCACCGCCGATGACATCGCCGACAGCGTGGAATACGCCAAAGAGTGCGCCGAACGGTGCGGACTTCCGCTTGTCTGCCACTCCTACTGCCCCGAATACGCACCTGACACGCCGGACGTTTTCCGGAAACGCGGATTCGCGGACGAACCCCTCTTTGCCATCGAAAATGTGACAAAGCGGCTGTTTTAAAAAATAAAATATCCGGGGAAAACTTTTTCGGGAAAAAGTTTCTGAGACTGCACCGCAGTCTCGTCCGGGCACCCTTTCAAAAAGCTTCAATCTGTAACAGATAACAAAGTATGTGCGGATTGCCCGTTATGGGATTTTGTACGCTGCACGGACGGTTTGGAATTTTAAATCTGTACCGGACTTTGTCTTTCCGTTTCGTATGAAAGTTTTTGAAGATGGGGTCCGGGGAAGAAACTTTTCCGGAAAGTTTCTTCCCCGCCATATAACTACACCAATGGAGGATAAAATGAATAAAGTTACATTCAATACCGAGCGGTGCAAGGGCTGCGGTCTCTGCATCGAAGCATGTCCGAAGAAGATTCTCGTGCTTGATGAAACCGCGCTCAACAGCAAGGGCTATCATCCGGCCAAGATGACCGAACAGGAAAAGTGCATCGCCTGCGCAATGTGCGCCATGATGTGCCCGGACTGCGTAATCAAGGTTGAAAAGGAATAATTTTGGAGGTTTCTATGGCTAAGAAAGTTTTAATGAAGGGCAACGAAGCCATCGCCGAAGCCGCGATCGCGTCCGGTTGTCTCCATTTCTTCGGTTATCCGATCACCCCTCAGACCGAAATTTCGGAATATATGGCAAAGCGTATGCCCAAGGTCGGCGGTCTCTGCCTGCAGGCGGAAAGTGAAGTTGCCGCCATCAACATGCTCATGGGTGCAGCCGCTACCGGTTCCCGCGCCATGACGTCCTCTTCCTCTCCCGGGATCGCCCTCAAGAGCGAAGGCATCTCCTACATCGCAGGCTGTGACCTGCCCTGCCTCATCGTCAACGTACAGCGCGGCGGCCCCGGTCTCGGCGGCATCCAGCCTTCCCAGTCCGACTACTATCAGGCAACCCGCGGCGTTGGTCACGGCGACCTCCGTCTGATCGTTCTCGCTCCCTCTTCAGTTCAGGAAATGGCGTCCCTCACCGCGGAAGCGTTTGACCTCGCGGATATCTACCGTATGCCCGCAATGCTCCTCGCAGACGGCGCACTCGGTCAGATGATGGAACCCGTTGACTTCGAAGCATTCCCGAAGCGCGAAACACCCGAAAAGACCTGGGCAACCAACGGTATGCACGGCAAGAGAGCAAAGAACATCGTCAACTCCCTTTACATCGATCCGAACGTCCTCGAAAACACCGTACGCGAACGCTACGAACGCTACGCGCTCCTCGAAGAAAACGAAGTCAAGTACGAAGAATACATGACCGACGACGCGGACATCGTTCTCGTTGCCTTCGGTATCACCGCACGTATCTGCAAGAGCGCGATCACCGAACTCCGCGAAGCCGGCATCAAGGTCGGTCTGCTCCGTCCCATCACCCTCTGGCCGTTCCCGAAGAAGGTTCTCGGCGAACTCGCAGACAAGACGAAAGCGTTCCTGTCCGTCGAAATGTCCATGGGGCAGATGGTCGACGACGTCAAGCTCGCCGTAAACGGCAAGAAGCCCGTTCACTTCTTCGGCCGCACCGGCGGCGTCATCCCCTCCGTGGAAGAAGTCGTTTCCGAAACCAAGAAGCTCGCGGAAACTCTGTAAACCGAACATACAACATATTTAACGATAGATTTAAGCCGAACTCCACCCAAATCCCTTGTTTAAAAGGTTTTTCGGAGGGGTTCGGGGAACCCTTTTTCCTTAAAAAAGGGTTCCCCGAGAAAAAGAAAGGAATTAACCATGAAAACTGTATTTGACAGACCGCAGGCTCTGACGGATGTTCCGCTGCATTACTGCCCCGGCTGTACGCACGGTATTGTACATCGTCTGGTTGCGGAAGTAATCGATGAGCTGGGTCTGATTGACACCACCGTCGGCATCGCTCCCGTCGGATGCTCTGTTTTTGCTTACAACTACTTCAACTGCGATATGATCGAAGCCGCTCACGGACGTGCTCCGGCCGTTGCGACCGGCGTAAAGCGCACCCATCCCGAACTCACCGTATTCACCTATCAGGGCGACGGTGACCTCGCGGCCATCGGTACCGCGGAAACCGTTCACTCCGCAACCCGCGGTGAAAACATCACCGTAATCTTCATCAACAACTGCATCTACGGCATGACCGGTGGTCAGATGGCTCCGACCACCCTCCCGGGTCAGGTCACCACCACCTCTCCCTACGGCAGAAGCCGCAAGATCCAGGGCAGCCCCATCCGCGTCTGCGAAATGCTCTCTACCCTCGACGGCGTTGCTCTCGCGACCCGCGTTGCCGTAGACTGCCCCAAGAACGTCATCAACGCCAAGAAGATGATCAAGAAGGCATTCCAGAACCAGATCGACGGCAAGGGCTTCTCCATCGTCGAAGTTCTCTCCACCTGCCCGACCAACTGGGGTCTCTCCCCGACGGACGCGCTCCAGTGGCTCCGCGACAACATGATGCCCTACTACCCGCTCGGCACCTACAAGGATTCCGAAGCGGTCCGTGACGACGCATAAAGGAGGAAACAGACATGACTACAACTATGATTTTCGCCGGCAGCGGCGGTCAGGGTATCCAGTTCTCCGGCAAGCAGATGGCGAAGACCGGCATGTACATGGACAAGAACGTTACCTTCCTTCCCTCCTACGGTCCCGAAATGCGCGGCGGTACCTCCAACTGCACCGTCATCGTTTCCGACGAAGAAATCGGCTCCCCGAGCGTTTCCAATCCCGATCTTCTCATCGCGATGAACCTTCCGTCGTTTGACAAGTTCGAACCGGCGGTCAAGGCGGGCGGCACCATTTTCTGTGACTCCACCCTCATCGACAAGAAGTCCGCACGCGAAGACATCAAGGCGGTCTACATCCCCGCGACCGGTCTCGCAAATGAAAACGGTCTTGCAGGCTTCGCAAACGTCATCATCCTCGGCAAAATCCTCAAGGAAACCTGCATCTTCGACTACGAAGCGTTCACAAACTTCCTCGTTTCCAGCATCCCCGCGACCAAGGCGGCACTGATCGAAAAGAACAAGAAGGCTCTGGAACTGGGGTATAATTATTGAGTTTCCCGGGAAAACCTTTTTTGAAAAAAAGGTTTTCCCGGACCCTTTCCAAAAAACTTTAATCTATTTAAAAAGACAAAGAAAGTGCAAATCTGATGTTATTTCAAATTCGCACTTATTTTGTCTTCTTTTTTGTCTAAAAGTTTTTGAAAAGGGGTTTGGGGGAAAACTTTTTTCAAAAAGTTTTCCCCCAATTCCTTCATTCCTGATAAAATTCCTCTTCCACCCGTGCGCAGAGCCAGTGGTAGACCGGCAAGTGAAGTTCCTGCACGCGGTACGTCTCCGTGTCGCCGACGTGGACAATGCAGTCCGCGAGCGCGTCGAGCGCGCACGGCTTTGCACCGGTGAGGGCGATCACCTTCACACCGATCATTTTGGCAATTTTCGCGGCGTTCACGACGTTTTTGGAGTTGCCGGACGTACTGATCGCGATCAGGATGTCGCCCGTTTTTCCGAGTGCGAAGATGTTCTGCGCATACATCATGGATGCATCCACATCGTTCGCGAAAGCGGTCAGCAGTGCCGACTGCGAGTGAAGCGAGACGGCGGGAAGTCCGCACTGGAGATTATCCGCGAGAAAATCCGCCTGATCGGGATAGGATTCGGCAAGCTTTGCGCGGAATTCCGCATCAACAGGGCGCTTTTTTAAAAATCCCTTCATCAGTTCGCCGACGATGTGGTCAGAATCCGCCGCGCTGCCGCCGTTGCCGCAGGTGTAGAGTACGTGATTTTCCTTATAGCAGCCGATGATGAGATCGGCTGCTTTTTCAATGTCCGCCGCACAGTCCGCGAGACCGGGATAGCGGGCGGTTAGTTCCTTGATGGTTTCCATATGTTTTTTCCTTATTCTTTGATAATGGATTGTGCGAGAGCGAGCGCGGCTTTGTCACCGAGATCTTCGGCAAGTGCCGCGGGTACAACTTTCACGGCGTCGTAGGAAATCGGCAGGCATTCGCGGCGCATGACAGCGTCCATGCGGTCGCGTAAGAGGTGTGCGGAGCGCTGGAAAATCGAGCCGATGACGATCACCTCGGGATTGAGAATGTCAACGAGTATCGAGAGACCGTATCCGAGCATGTCCGCACAAAGTCCGTAGACCTCAAGAGCGGTTTCGTCGCCGGCGTCGGCAGCTTCCGCGATGGTTTTCGCAGTCACGTTGTCAAGTTCGTCGAACGATTTGCAGTAACCGGTTGTTTTGCCGGACTGAAGCTTTTCGACAGCCGCCGTTTTTCCGAGCTGTGCGATTCCGCCACCGCTGGCGAAGCCTTCAAACGAGCCTCGCTTACCGTAACCGACAGGTCCGAAGCGATCGAGACGGATGTGCCCCACTTCACCGGCATTGCCGTTCGCTCCATTGTAAATCCTTCCGTCGATGATGATGCCCGCGCCGAGGCCTGTGCCGAAGGTGAGGAAAATCATGTTGTTCGAGCCGCGTCCCGCACCGTACCGCCACTCCGCGAGAGCACAGGCATTGGCGTCGTTGCAGAGGACGGCGGGAAGGCCAAAACGTTCGCGTACCATGCGGACGATCTCTATGTTGTCCCATCCGGGAAGATTCGGCGGGGACATAATGATCCCGCGGTCAGGATCAAGCGGTCCGCCGCAGCTGATTCCAACCGAAACGGGATGGTATTCCTTTATATAGCCTTCGGCAATGTCGAAAATATTTGAAAGAGTTTCGTGTACAGTCGTGGTAGGGATCTTCGTTTTTGCAATAACATTGCCGGATTCGTCACCGATAACGACTGCGCATTTCGTACCGCCGATATCAAAACCTAAGTAATATGTCACTTTAGTCACCTGTCTATTTTATTGGAATGTAACCTTCACGGTCGCAATCTTCCACGGTGCGAGGGTCAGTTCAATCGTGCCGTCGGTGATCGCGAGGGGGGCGACGGGACGTCCGTCGATCTCGGTAAGAGCCGCGGTCTTCGCGCCTTCGGGGAGACCGATCGTTCCGTTCTTCGTTTCGTCCGCACAGTTGTAGAGACGGAATTCCATGCCGTCTGCAAGCTTGTTCGCAGTGGAGAAGACGAAGCTGTCGCAGCGGAGTTCAAGTCCTGCCGCGTAGGACGCACCGGTTTTTCCTGTGGTCGTGACCGTGAGAAGACCGGTTTTCAGCTCATCACCAAGTTTGGCAATCGCCGAAAGTGTGTCCGCGTCGGTCAGAGGAAGGATTGCGTACTCGAATTCGTGCGTTCCGACGAGCTGACCGTCCGGTTCGCCGTTGGTACCGACCGTCTTGCGGTAGCAGCGGAGGAGTGTTACGTCGATGTTGCCGTCGGCTGTAACCGCACATTCGTGGAGACCACCCTTTGCAAGGAATGCGAGACCGGAATGTTCGCCGCGCTTGAGAACCATGCCGTTCATCGCTTTTTCGACAACCGCCGTTTCTTTCCAGTCCGCGGTGTCGGGGTCAGAATCCGTCGCACGGTCCACGAACGCAAAGGCGGAACCTGCTGTATATCTGTCACCAGTGATGCCGGTAGCAAGACGGAGTTTCATGCGATGGTCAAGTGCTTTATTATCGACAATCGTCTTTATTGTGAGATACCGTTCCGTACGGTACAGCGTGACATAGTGAATGACGGTTTCGTCCACATAGGTTTCCGAACGACGGGTACCGAAGTTCGTACGGTCGACTTCTGCGGGCAGGCGGAGCGTCTGGGTGATTTTGAAGGTCACGCGGTTGACGCTGTTTTCACACTTCTCCACACTCGCCGTCGTGTTGGTGACGGTACGGTCGATCGCGGGATTGCAGTGGAACCAGCCGTCGCCGATCTCGCCGTCATCTACGATACCGAGCAGGTTCGGGTAGGTCGCTCCGGTCCGCTTGTCGGTGAGCGAGATGCTGCCGTCCGGGTTGACGGAAACTGCGATCTCGTTATTTTCGGCAGATGCCGCGGTTGACGGAAGCCTGGTCAGATAACGTGTAGGCGTGGGCGACGGGCGGACTTCGATGTCGGTAAGTCCGCTTGCAATGAGGTCGGCTTCAAAGGAAACGGTATAGACATCCTCACCACCGTAGGTTTTAATGTCGGTGATGCCGTACGGGAGTTCTCTCCCCTCTTTATCATAGAGCTTGAACTTGCAGATATTTTCGTAGCCGAACGGTTCCGCGTACTTGCCCCAGTTCTTTTCAAAGTGAATGTCACATTCGATCATGCGGTGCGACGCATACGGAAGCGGGTTGTAAATACGGAGAATTTTTGCATCCTTGGCGTTTTCGGCAATCGCCGAAGGTGCTGCAAAGCTGCCGTTCCGCATGGATCCGAGAACACGGTCGAGAATTTCAACGGTGAGCAAACGCCCCTGGTCGAAGCGGTACATCATGTCGCGGTGCACCTGGTCAATGGAGCAGCCGCAGATGGAGTCGTGCGGATGGTTCATGATGAGGTATTTCTGTGCGAGTTTGAGGAAGCCGTCGCGGGAACGGGATTTGCCGTATGCGTACAGCGGCTGGACGATCTTTTCAAGCCGGGTTTCCAGATCGTCGTTTGCCTTTTTCAGCGGATAACGGCTTGAGAGCGTGTTCGTGATGAGATGTGCGTACCCGCCCGGGAGTTTTGTCGTTTCGTTGAGCTCGCCCGCAAAGACGGGGAGTTCGTCGTGATATTCGTCAACTGCCTTACACATCTCCATGATGTTGGTGTGGTAAACCTCTGCATCGGGATAGAGACGCTTCAGAGCTTCGATGTACTTGGACGTTGCGGGGTTCCAGTTGTTGTGGTCGATCGCGTCGAGAAGCAGCACGACAGGGATGTTCGCCATACCGGTGCGTTCGTCGGCATATCCCTTGATGTGTGCCGCAATGGAGTCGATCTGTGCGTCACGGGTATCCCCTTCCCCGCCGAAATGGCACGGGAAATCGCCGTAACCGTTCGCATCCGACAGTTTGTAGACGGTGACATCGGTACCGTCCGGAGACTGCCAGCGGAAGTGCATCGGCTGTTTGTGTTCGTTCGTACCGCGTCCGAGAACGGTATGATGAATGTTCATGCCCGCAAAAATCTGCGGCATCTGCGCAATATGTCCGAAAATATCGCAGATGTAACCGTCCGCGGAGGGTTCAACACCCCATTTATGACAGATTTCCTTGCCGATCTGCAGATTGCGGATCAGGCTTTCGCCCGAGACGTTGACTTCGTCGGGCATGCAGTACCACGGACCGATGACGATCTTTCCCGCTTTGATGAGCTTTGCGAGGCGATCTTCGAGATCGGGCGCGATCTCAAGGATGTCTTCGAGAACGATGGTCTGACCGTCGAAATGGAAGATCCCGTAGTCGCGGTCGTTCTCCAGCCCGTTCACAAGACCGTCCGCCATGTCAACGAGACGGTAGCGGAATCCCTGGAAGCACTGATACCATTCGCGGTCCCAATGCGTGCCGGAATAGAGGAAAATTTTCATAAAAACGCTCCTTTGTTTCTCAGAAATTAATGAATTCTTACCTTTTATTATAATGATACTGTGCGTTTTGTCAAGATTGATTTGGGGATTTCCGTGTTTTTCGGCGGGGATGCCTTGAAAAAAGCAGTCGGATATGCTATACTTGTGATAAATTATTTGCGGAAAGGAATTTTTCATGAACAACAAGACCTACATCGACCGGACCTACCGGAAGTTCGACTCTGTGCTGAACATTTATGCCCGTTATCTTCTGAAGACCGTGGCAAAGACCGACGCGGTGCTCGCTCTGGAAACCACCGATCATCTCCGTCTCCCGCCGGACGACGCGGCAATGAACGAAATCAAGCCCGGCTTCGTCTGGGGCGGCGAATACTCCAACATCTGGCTCAAGACCTCGTTCACCGTTCCCGCGGAAGCCGACGGCGAAATCCTCTGCGCGGTGCCCGACGTCAACGCAGTGGAAATCCTCTGCTACAAGAACGGCAAGCCCGCCGGCATCATCAACTCCAAGAACCGCTTCCTCGGCGGTGACCACTCCTTCATGTTCGTGGATGCGGACGCAAAGGCAGGCGACACCATCGACCTCGCGTTCGAATGCTACGCCGGTCACTTCTGCGCCGGTACACAGCCCTACGACAACTACGGCCGTGATGAAGATACCTCCGACTACAAGCGCACCTACGGCGGCATCCGCTTCTGCGTGCTCGACAGGACCGTCCGCGACTGCCTGTTCGATCTGGCGACCGTTCTCCAGATGGCACGTCTCCCCGGCGAAAACTTCCTCGCGATGAAGGCGCACGAATGTCTGATCGCGGCGTTCCCGTACCTCATTCAGGATCCGCAGCAGGCGTCCGATGACGAGATCCGTGAATCCTGCGCGATCATGATCGAAAAGCTCGCTCCCGCGCTCGAAAAGTCCCACAGCGACCCGTCCCGCGGCAAGATCGGCGTGATCGGTCACTCCCATATGGACACCGCGTGGCTCTGGCCCGTGTCCGAAACCGTCCGCAAGTGCGCGAGAACCTATTCCCAGGCGCTCACGCTCATGGATATGTACCCCGAATATACCTTCATGCAGTCCTCCGCACTCCACCTCGACTGGATGCGTGAATACTATCCCGCGATTTTTGAAGGCATCCGGCAGCGCGTTGCCGAAGGCCGGTACGAGCCGAACGGCGGCGTCTGGGTTGAATGCGACTGCAACATCACCGGCGGCGAATCCATGGTCCGTCAGTTCCTCTACGGTCAGAGATTTACGCAGAAGTACCTCGGCTTCCGTTCCGACTCCTTCTGGCTCCCGGATACCTTCGGCTACAACGCGGCAATCCCGCAGATCATGCAGGGTTCCGGCGTAAAGTATTTCTATACCACCAAGATGAGCTGGAACGACCTGAACCAGTTCCCCGCCGACACCTTCCGCTGGCGCGGTATGGACGGCTCCGAAGTCATCACGCACCTCAACCGCATGCACCTCACGCCCGACGTTTCCACTCTGACCGGCGCGGTCGGCGAGATCCGCGACAAGAAGTCGAACAACCAGAGACTTGCGGCATACGGCTTCGGCGACGGCGGCGGCGGCCCGACCTACGGTATGCTCGAATTCCTCAAGCGCGTAACCGACGTGGAAGGTCTGCCGGAAGTACGTCCGACGACCGCGTCCGGCTACATGCAGACCCTCGAGGAACGCCGCGACAAGCTGCCCGTTTACGACGGCGAACTCTACCTCGAATTCCACCGCGGTACGCTGACCCAGATGCACAACATCAAGAAAAATAACCGTCTCGCGGAAACCGCGCTCAGGACGATGGAACTCATGAACGTTCTCTCGAACGAAGAAGTGAATGCGCGCCGCGACGATCTGTACAAGATCCTGCTCAAGAACCAGTTCCACGACATCCTGCCGGGTACCTCTATCCCGAAAGTCAACGAGACCGCCTGTGCCGAAATGGGCGCTCTCCTCGCGGAAACGAAGGAAATCACCGACGCATACACGGCCAAGATGACCGAAGCGGCGGACGGAAAGATCTCCGTTTACAACCCGCTGTCCTTCGACCGCAGCGGCGTCATTGAATTCGACGGCGAGATCGGCATCGCAGGCAAGCCCGCGCAGGTCTATACCGACGCGGACGGCAATAAGAAGACTGCCGTTCAGGCGATCGTTCCCGCAATGGGCGCACTGACCTTCGACGTCACCGAGCCCGCACCCGCAGAACGCGTCTTCAAGACCTTCGAAACCGAAGACGGCGTGCTGACCACTCCGTTCTACAAAGTTAAGTTTGACGAAAACGGCTATATTTCCTCCCTGTACGACATCCGCGTGAACCGCGAAGTCAAGCGCGACGGCGGTGCGTCCCTCGGTACGCTCTGGCTTGCCGAAGATATGCCGACCGCATACGACAACTGGGAAATCGAAGACGACATCTTCCTCAAGATGCAGCCCGTGACCGAACTCGTTTCCAGCGAAGTCGTTTCCGACGGTGCGGTCGAATATCGCATCCGCAACACCTACAAGATCGGCCGTGCAACGACCGCTGTCGTTGACACTGTATTCTACGCAGGCGATCCGCGCATCGACTATCAGATGAAGATCGACTGGAACGAACGCCGTCACCTGCTCAAGGCCGGCTTTGACGTGAACATCCGCGCAATGACCGTGAAGAACGAAATTCAGTTTGGTCACGTGGAACGTCCGACGACCAGAAACACCTCTCTCGAAGCGGCGAAGTTCGAAGTCTGCAACCACAAGTGGTCGGATATTTCCGAAAACCGCTACGGCGTGGCGGTTCTCAACGACTGCAAGTACGGTATTTCCGTGGACGGCTCCGACATGCGACTGACCCTCCACAAGGGCGGCTGCCGCCCCGACACCACCGGTGACCGCGGCGTTCACTACATGACCTATTCCCTCCTCCCGCACGTCGGTGCATTCTCTGCGGAAACCGTCGTACAGCCGGCATACATCCTGAACACGCCCGTTGTCAAGGCAGACGGCATCCTCAACGCTCCGAAGCTTTTCTCCGTTTCCGAACCGAACGTGATCTGCGAAGCGGTCAAGAACGCGGAAGATATCGAAAACGCATACGTCATCCGTCTGTACGAATGCGAACGCAACCTCACAAACTGCAAAATTGCGTTCAGCGGCGCAAAGAACGTATGGCGCACGAACATGCTCGAAGAAAAACAGGAAGAACTCACGCTGGACAACGGCACGGTATCCCTGACCGTAAAGCCGTTCGAAATCGTAACTCTGCTGGTTGAGAGATAAAGAAGCCGGGGAGCGTCGGTAAACAAGATTTTGTAAACTGAACTGCCGGTTCGGGAATCAAAATCTGCACTGTACGTCATCTGTCTCTTTTGTTTAAAAGTTTTTGAAGATGGGGTTTGGGGAAGAAACTTTTTTCAAAAAGTTTCTTCCCCGATTCCCCGGAAAGGAACTATTCTGGAAT
Organism: Clostridia bacterium; assembly: GCA_017398585.1. Classification (GTDB taxonomy): domain Bacteria; phylum Bacillota; class Clostridia; order Oscillospirales; family CAG-272; genus UMGS1696. The sequence goes on along the minus strand of JAFQFS010000119.1, from coordinate 6,216 downwards.
TCAAAACCGAACTGCACTGCCACAGCCGCGACGCGTCGGGATGTTCGAGCGAGTCGGCGGAAGGCATTGTCGCAAAATACACGGCGGCGGGCTACACGACGCTTTGTCTGACCAACCACTTCTGCCCCGGCTCGAACGATGACGACGACGCGGCATGGGAAGCGAAAGTGGACAAGCTTTACCGTGCGTACGACATTCTGACCGAAGCGGCCGGCGACAGACTGACCATCCTGATGGGCATGGAACTGCGATTCTGGCAGAACTCGAACGACTATCTCGTCTTCGGCTTCGACCGGGATTACCTGATGAACCACCGCGACATCATGAAAATGGGCATCGGGAACTACATCCGCATGGCACGCGAGGACGGGCTGCTGACCATTCAGGCGCATCCGTTCCGCACCGGAATGACGGTGACCGATCCGCGCCGCGTGGACGGCATCGAGGTCTTCAACGGACATCCGGGCCACAACTCCCACAACGACGTTGCGGAACTGTGGGCGACGCAGGCGGGTGTCATCAAGACCTCCGGCACCGACCATCACAACCCGGATCATCTCCCGGACGGCGGCATTATTACGAACGAAAAAATCACGTCCGTGGAACAGCTCATCGCCGTACTGAAAAGCGGCGAATATACGCTGATCAAGTAAAAAAATCCCCCTTTTCCAGACCAAAAAGGTTTTGGAAAGGGGGTCTGGGGAAAACCTTTTCCTGAAAAAGGTTTTCCCCAATTCTTTTGAATTCACGATTCCAGTTGTTTTCCGAGAAAACCGGCGGCTGTCTGGATGAGTTTGGATTCCAGTTCCGGCGCGATGGTTTTGGCTTCGCCGTCGGGATCGGTGACGGAGGCAACGCATCCGGTGAGGTCGCCTTCGGTAATGATGGGCATGAGACAGCGGATGGTCAGGCTTCCGCCGTCGGTGAGGAAAACAGGATCGCCGGTTCCCTCGGAAGCGGAGTAAAACTGTCGGTTTTCGATGATTTTTTCAGCTTCGGCGGAGAGTTTGCGGTCGGTATACTCCCGTTTGGGAATTCCGGCACACGCGATCACGGCGTCGCGGTCGCAGATCACGACGGAAAGACCGCAGGTCTTTGCGAGCGTTTCGGCATACTGTGCGGCAAACTGTGCGAGTTCGCCGATAGGGGAATATTTTTTGAAGATGACCTCCCCTTCGCGATCGGTGTAGATCTCCAGCGGGTCGCCTTCACGGATGCGCATGGTGCGGCGGATCTCCTTCGGGATGACGACACGTCCGAGGTCGTCAATACGGCGGACAATTCCGGTTGCTTTCATTTATCAGATTCTCCTTTTGCATACATTTTTGCCTGCGAGGTTATTGTCTGCAGAATTCGCCGGATTATACAATGGCGTACCGCTTTGATTTTTGGGGATTTCTGGGCGGGGTTTTATTTTACAGATAACAACCTACAGATCGCAGTACAAGAGAAATCTTCTATCGTTTCTGAATCCTGTCATTGATTTATTTACGGAAAACTGGTATAATATATCTATCCTCTTTCTGCCTCAAAGGAGGTCAACTTAATCATGGAATATATTCTCAAACATTTCGATACACCTCTGCTCCGCTTTACAGCAAACGCGGACTCTGCCGATCCGGAGTATCGGATCACGTGGTTCAATGAAGCACATAGGGAACTTCTCCCGGGGGACATCAATACCGTTTCCGAAGAAGAACTCGATCGCTGGATCTGCCAACGCGGTGGGAATTTCGACTGTCTGTGGTGCTTCGCAGGGCTTTACAAGTAAAACGGTAATCGTGGATGTGTTCATATATCAATAGTTGCGGACGTTTTTACGGGTAATACTAAAAACTCTCCTAAAAACGAACGGTGTATTACTGTAGTTAAGCACAATAATACACCGTTTTCTGTTTATTTGATATCTCCGCTGTTCCGCAATCCGGAATCTTACGGTTCAATAATATTGAACCATGCGGAACTGCTTGTATTGAACTGGTTCAGATTTTCCACAATCAGCTTCATCAGTTCTGTATCCCCGTCAAGCTGCATTGCCTGCTCGATACCAGCCATATTGTGCTGAAGCATAAAGAACAGTGCGTTTTTCGGGCAGGTAATGGAAAGATCGGCTTCCTCGGACTGTGCATTATCGTAAACCAGAACCACACCGTTCTTGACGCGGAGCATATACTGTTCTCCGACATCCGGAAGTGTAACATTGACAATGAAATCATAGCCCGCCATCGCCTGTTTGTCAAGCAGAATGCCCATGTAATCAAACAGCATGGACGCAGTCATTTCCTTCTGCATGCTTCCGTCGGAAAGGGCCTGTGCCGCGTTTTTCGCAGCATTGCCGTGACGAAGTTCCAGTGCAGCGGTCAGATACGCATTGCGCCACGGACCGGATTCCGCCTGATAACCGAGCTGCTCCAATGCGTCGGCACAGAGAAGGCGTGCGGCGGTATTTTCCGGATCCGCGTATACAAGCGTATTCGTGATTTCAGCAACCCACTGGTATTCACCCTTCTCAAAATCCTCCTTTGCCATGCGGAGAACTTCTTCCGTATCGCCGAGGTATTCCACCCACTTCTGCGCACTCTCGGAAGGCGTGAGGGGATTCAGATTCACGGGATTGGCGTCGTACCAGCCCATGTATTTCTGGTAAACCGCCTTGGAGTTATGGGCAACCGTACCGTAATACTGACGGGTATACCATACTTTCGCAAGCTCTTCGGGAAGCTCGATCATATTGGAAATTTCGTCAGAAGTATAGCCCTGATTGATGTAAGTCAGCGTCTGGTCGTTGATAAACTTGTACACGGCAGCCGTATTCGTCATGTATTCCACAACGACATCCCTGCCCCAGTGCGGCCAGTTGTGAGACTGGAACGCGATCTCCGCTTTATCGCCATAGAGAGTGATCGCTTCGGTAAGATACTTTGCCCAGTCCGCGCCGTCACGAACCTGCGCGCCGCGAAGCGTGTAGAGATTGTGCATGGTACCCGTGCAGTTTTCAGCAAGCCAGAGTGCCTTGAACTGCGGGAACCATGTGTTCATTTCCGCAGGAGCTTCGGTACCGGGAGTAAGCTGGAATTCCATCTCGATCCCGTCGATCACGAGGGTTTCACCGGTTTCCGTGATCTCATAAGTAGGTGTAATGAAGGAAACCGTCCCCGTGGACTGCCCCATACCGATCCCCATTGCAAGTTTTCCGGTCACTCCGGCTTCCAGAAGAACGCCGTACTGATAATTCGCACGTCTGCCCATCGCCTTTCCTGCGTATACGTTTTCTGCGACAGCGTGCTCTGTGAATCCCTCGGGAACAATGATCGGGATACGTCCGCTTACAAGCTGATCTTTCAGGGAAAGATTTCTGTCCGCCGCCTGATCTGCGCTCATCACACCCTTGATCCCGCCGAAATGGTCAATATGCGGATGAGAAATGATGACCGCCCTGACCGGACGCTCGCCGAGATTCTTCTCAACAAGCTGCATAGCCGCCTGCGTGCATTCCACACTCATCAGCGGGTCAAAAACGATCCAGCCGGTGTCCCCTTCGATCAGCGTCAGGTTCGCCATATCATAACCGCGTACCTGATAGATTCCTTCGGTTACTTCAAACAGACCGTACGCATGGTTGTTTTTTGTATTTTCCCAAAGACTGGGATTCACCGTAGCAGGAGCTTCCTCATAGTCTTCGAGGAAAGCATACGCCGCCTGACTCCAGATCACATTCCCATCTGCATCCTTCAGTTCGAGAATCCCGGGTGCATCGATCAGCCCCTTTACAGCAAATTCCGCTTCCTGCGTATTGCTGAAATCCAGCTGATCATATACCGCAGAGTTCGCCTCTGCGGTATATGTACTTGCTTCCTTGACTTCGGGAGTCAATCCAAGCTCTGCAGCGTTTTTCATATTTTCCACGTTATCCGCGGAAAACGCGATCATCGATCCTGCAAGGAGCATTACTGCAATTTTTGTTGAAATCATCGAAAAACCTCCTGTTGTTTTGTTTGTTCAAAAATATCAATCTGCGATGTAGGGGAAGAGCCAATGCGTTTTCTTCACATCGGCAAAACGAGAGTTCGTGCCGTCTGTTTCAAACCCGAATACAGATACCATGATCCTGAACGCTTCCGCTCTGGTAATATTCGCGTCCGGTCGGAAGGTTCCGTCGGGATAACCGCCGACATATCCGTATTCCGCAGCCTTTGCGATATACTTTTCCGCCCAGTGTCCGCGTACATCTTCAAACGGAGCTTCTCCGCCTTCCTGACCGATCAGACGCATGAGCATGGTCACGAATTCCGCACGGGTCACAGTATTGTCCGGACGGAAAGTTCCGTCGGGATAGCCTGTTACCACTCCCGCTGCCGCCAGCTCGTTGATCGCGTCTTCCGCCCACATATCCACATCGCTGAAGACATCATCACGGATAGAATATCCGTTGATCTCCGCCGCGCGGCGCAGCAGTGCTGCCGTTTCTGCTCTGGTGATCTTTGCGTCCGGACGGAAAGTTCCGTCGGGATAGCCGTTCATCAGTCCGGATTTCTCAAGATCGCCGTTCAGTCTGACGGAATAAGCGCTGACCGTATACCGGAAGGTATAAACCTCGCTGTAGTATCCGCCGCCGTTCCATACGACTGCTTTGATGACAGTGTCCCCGGTGATGATGATCGGACCGTCGTACTTCGCGGAATTCCTGTTCGGCGTTGTGCCGTCGGTAGTGTAGTAAATCGTGCCTTTGCCATCCGTCTTGAGTTCAACGGTACAGCCTGCGTCCACCTTTCCTGACGGGATCGATGCCATAATCACCCGGTCGATGCCGGAAGAACCGGCAGAAGTTCCGGAGGAAGAACCGGATGCACCGGGACGGGTACCACCGCCGAGACCCGGATAATAGGTTTCCTTATCATCCTCATCGTTATCCTCCGCACGCTCCACAATAAATGTGAAGGTCATCACGTCGCCCGCGGTCTTACCGTTTTCATAGCAGACCGCCTTGATGGTAACACTCTTATCCAGAACAATCGGACCTGTGTAAAGCGTCGAATGCATCGTCGGTTCCGAACCGTTCGTGGTATAGTAGATCGTACCGGCACCGCTCAGAGTCAGAAGAGTTCCGGGAAGAACCACTGCCCCGTTCGGGATAGATGCGGTCACGTCAGACGATTTCCCTGCCACCGTGATTTCAAGGATATCCTCGAAGTAATAATCTTCCGTGCGGCTGTCGTTGATATAGGTCCCCATATCATAGGTCAGCTTGACAAACGCCGTACCGTCTGCAGTAACTTTCACCGTATTGCCGTCAAGCACCGCGACATTGCTGCCATCCACGACCGAGAGCACTGCCGTGTCACTGACATCACGGGTGATACCATCCGCATATCCGACTGCAGCGAGCGTGAAGCTGTCACCGATCTGTGCTTCGATCTTATCTGCAGATCTGCCGTTCACAAGGATATCTACGGAAGAGATCGGCCGGAAACTCATATCAACCGCAAGTACACTCGCGGTTGATATCAGACCGGATCTGCCGGATGCCGCGAGTATATACCGCTGTGCAAAACGATCGAGAATTACGTCCTCCGTGATCTCGAACGTACCGTCTGCTGCAGGAGTATGATCCTTGTCCATGAACGTAATGGTTTCGGTATTGTACGCTATACCCTTCAGGGTGACTTTCCCGTTTTCAACGGGCAGAATTGCCGATTCCACCTGAACGGACGGTTCGCTGTTATTGACCGCAAAGGTTACATAATCCGCTGTGGTACTGTCCCCCTGCGCATTGACTGCACGGAAACCTACGGTATGAACCCCTTCGTCGAATTCCCCGGAATAGAAGAAGTTCGATGTCCGTTGATCCGCCGCGTTCATGACGGTTTCCATACCGTCAACAATGAATGCACCGCGGACAGGTTCTCCGGTCACTGCGGTAAACGAAGCAGTACTGCCTTCGATGTAATTTACCGTGATGATCTCGCCGTCCGATTTCCGGTAGGTACCGGATATCACCGCATTCGTCATGTCGAATGTGATATCAACCCGTTCAGGATCATGCAGCGTGATGGATTCCGTTGTATAGACCACGGACGAAATTGCCATGCGTGTTTCATCGATCGCACGAACGGTTTCGATTTCTGCACGATAGCTGCTGCCCGCCTCACCGTCGAAGTACATGGTATCACCGACCGCATATCCTTCACTTTCCACGAGGTATTCACCGGAGGTTTC
>JAFQFS010000015.1 GCA_017398585.1 Clostridia bacterium | reverse complement strand
TGCTTTGCGCTTGTGCAAACTTGACGTCAGCCGCTCTTCCTGACAGAAGCGAGGACGGCGGCAGCCAAGCCGAGCGGGCAATTGCTCTACGTAGAGAGATTGCTAACGAAAGCACTATATCGCGGTTATCTTATACGGCGTGGGAAGTCAGGGTCTCGGTGGTCCCTGACTTCCGTCTCCACCCTTCCTCAGGCTTTGGATCGCTCCCATTTTGTCAGTTGGGACAAACTAAATGTCAGCGCACAGACCCATCAAAAACCCCTTAAAAAACAAAAAATCTGCACAGTCAAAATCACTGTAACAGATTAAAGAGGTTTGGAGGGGGGCCGGGGGAACCTTTCCTCTGAAAAGGTTCCCCAAAAAAATCTGCACTTACTAAAATTCTGTCAGAGTGTCTGGATCATCATGCCGCCGTCGACATTGATGACTTCCCCTGTGGAATAGCCGAGGAAGTTGTCACAGAGGGCATGAACGACGCGGCCCACGTCTTCGGGCTGACCGATGCGCTTGATGGGACAGAGACCGTCGTTGATGAGTCGGGTGTATTTTTCCATGACGCCGGCGGTCATGTCGGTGGCGATGATGCCCGGTCGGACTTCGTAGACGTTGATGCCGTCGGCGGCGAGACGGTCGGCGAAGAGCTTGGCGGTCATCGAGAGACCGGCTTTGGAGATGCAGTATTCGCCGCGGTTGATGCTCGAGACGACCGCGGAAATGGATGTGATGAAGACGATTGTGCGGCGGAAGTCTGCAGGGGTCTGCTTTACCATCCGGTTCGCGATCGCCTGTGTCAGGAAGAACGTGCCGCGCAGGTTGATGTCAAGAACGCGGTCGAAGCTCTCTTCCGTCATTTCGAGGATGTCGTTCCGGACCGTCGGCGCGACGCCTGCGTTGTTTACGAGCGCATCCACTTCGCACAGCCCGGCGAATGCGCCTTCCACGATCCGTGTGCGGTCAGCGGCGTCCGAAATGTCGCCGGAGAGGTAGAACGAGTCCGGGGAGACAGATGTCAGCTCCGCGAGATACGCGCGGACGTTTTCATCTTCCGCACTTCTCGTGCCCACCGCGCATACGGTGTAGCCAGCCTTTGCCAGCTCCATCGAGATCCCGCGGCCGATGCCGCGCGCCGCACCCGTCACAATTACGGTTTTACGGTTGTTTTTCATGCTCGCTTCCTCCTCAGCCCAGAACTTTTCTGTAAATTTCAAGGTACGGATCACGGTCGCGGATCGGACATCCCGTGCAGGACATCGCACGCATCAGCGCCGTGCATTTCGAACAGGTCAGACAGACCTTGTGCAGGTCAAGTCCGCCGTTTTCCAGAATGTCACGCGCAAAATCCGGATACGCGAACGCCATTCTGCCGAATCCCGCCGCGTCCGTCATGCCGGAGCTGACCGCCCCCGCCGCCGCGTTCGCCGCAAATTGCCGCAGGTACGAATAGCCCGTGCCGATCATCACGATTCCCGGTACGCTTTCCTTCATGTGAGCCGCCGCACCCATCAGACGCGCAACGCCCGTCATCTGCTCTTCCGGCGGTTCGTATCCGCCGCCGTCGTAAGGACGGTTCACGTGCGGGTTGATATACGGGGAACCGAGCGTCATGTCGACGAGACGTACGCCGCAGTCGTACATGATGTTGTAGAGCCGATCCGGCTCGTCCCAGTCGATTTTGAGATAATCCTCATGATCCGCCGCGAATCCCCACGGGTACGGCAGACATTCGTACGGTCCGAAACGGGACGCAAGGATGAAGTCGTCCGAACAGTGTACCGCCGCCGCCTTCATGGAATCCACGAACACGCGCGTCCGGTTTTCGAACAATCCGCCGTAGCGGCCTTCGCGTGAGTACGCCGACAGCAGTTCGCTGAACAGGTACTTGTGACAGCACTTCACGTCCACGCCGTCAAAGCCAGCCTTTTTCGCAAGTTCCGCCGCACGTCCGAATTTTTCCGGAAGTGCGTCAAGGTATTCGTCCGTCACGACCGGATAGTCCGGATCAATGTTGAATTTTTCGTTCATCAGGGGATTGTGGTACGAGATCACCGGACGCGGAGTATTGTCCGGCTTTGAGAACCGTCCGGAGTGTGTGAGCTGCAGAATCAGCGGAACGCCGTCCGAACGCTCGTGCATCATCTCCGCCATTCTCGCGAACTCATCCGCGTTGCCTTCGTGGATCCACATCTGACCGGTGTTCGTGCGTCCGTCTTCCGTGACGGAGGTTGCTTCCAGCCAGATCAGACCGGCGCCGCCGTCCGCGAACCGCTTTGCGCGGCGCAGAGTCAGCTCCGACGGGGAACCGTCTGCGGTGGAGTCAAACCCTTCCATCGGATGAACGGTCAGCCGGTTCCGCATCACGACGTTCGAGCCGCCGATGCGCTTTTCCTCGCGCAGAACCGAAAGGTCGTCCGACCACGGAAGGCTCACACCTGCGGACGCGGCTGCGGCAAGAAGGTCTTCTTTCGTTCTGTAAGTAAATTTCGTCATAACACCATCAAATCTGCACTAACAATATTCCGATATTCGTCTGAAAGTTTTTGAAGGGGCTCGGGGAAACTTTTTTCAAAAAGTTCCCCCGACGTCTCCCCCTTACGCCATCGTCGCAAGCATCGGGATGGTCACGCCGTAACGCGTCGGCTGACCGGCATCGAATGCCCTGTATTCTTCGTACATGTATTCCGCCATGCGGTGAACTTCGTTGCCGAGCGAACCCGCGATGTGGGGCGTCAGGAAGACGTTCGGAACGGTGTAGAGCGGGCTGTCTGCTTCCGGCGGTTCCGGGAAGGTCACGTCGAGTACCGCCGCACGGGTCGGAACGTCGAGGAGAGCCTTTATCATGTCCGCTTCCACAACCTGCGCGCCGCGTCCGGTGTTGATGAAGGTTGCATGCGGCTTCATCCGGCGGAAGCAGTCCGCGTTCAGCATGCCGACGGTCTGCGGATTGTTGGCGAGGTGGTTCGAAACGACATCGGACTGTTCAAACAGCGTAAGAAGATCGGTCTTCGTGACGCCGAGTTCCGCCGCCTTTTCGGCGGAGAGGAACGGGTCGAACACGAGAATGTCCACGAAATCGAGCGTGTGCAGGCGTTCGATGACCATTTTGCCGATCATGCCCGCGCCGATGATGCCGACCTTGATTTCGTAGTTGCCCGGGAAGTCGATGCCGACCGAACGGTTCGCCCATGCCGCGCCGTCCGCCTGACGGTGGAGGCGCTGGTAGAATCCCTTCGTCGCCAGAATGATTTCCGCGAAGGTGTATTCCGCGACGGGCACGCCGTTTGCCGCCCATGCGCTGAAGACCGCGATGTTTTCTTCAAGGAACGGACGCGCGAACCCTTGCACGGAGCCGGCACCGTAGAACAGCGCCTTCACGTTCGGGAGGTATTCGCGGATCTCTTCGCGGGAGAAAGCGGGCATCCCCCATGTCGAGAAGATGTAATCCGCGGACGCGAGTTCCGCGCGGTACTGATCGATCTCGTTTTTTGCGATGACGTGATCGGTAACAAAGTCGAGTTCGGCGCGCATTTTTTCAAGCGTGGACGGCGCGTAGACGCGTGCCACACTTCCTGCAGAACCGATGAAGACAGCTTTTTTCATGTGGGAGCCTCCTTGTGAATGATAAATAATGAAGAATGAAGGATCGGTCAGCCGCCGAAGTAGTAGCGGCCGAAGTCTTCGAATTCGAGGATGTCGGATAAAATATAATTGGAGACGAACATACCGGTCGGTGTCAGGGCATAGACACCGCCGCGGCAGGTCATATAGCCGTTCTGGATGTAGCGGGCGCATTTGTCGCCGTAGAGGGTGTCGAAATCGAGACCGAAACGACGTGCGAATTCGCGGGAGTCGATCCCCGCACAGAGGCGCAGGCGGAGCATGATGTATTCCCCGATGCGTTCACGTTCTTCGACGACTTCGTTTTCGTCCGTGATGGTGATGCGGTTTTCGAGGATGCCTTCCACGCCCTGCATGTAGCGGCCGATATCTGCGGTGAACGAGAAGCGGCTGCTGTTGAAGTAGGAGTGCGCGGACACGCCGAAGCCGAGGTATTCGTCGCAGTTCCAGTATTTCAGATTGTGTGCGCACATGTGACCGCGGCGGGCGAAATTGGAGATTTCGTACTGCATGTAACCGCAGCTGCGGAGGTAGTCGACCGCACCGAGGTACATATCCGCTTCGGTGTCCTCATCGGGAAGATACGGCGCGATCTCGTTGTAATTCCGGTGGAATGGCGTTCCCGGCTCGATCTTGAGATCGTAGAGGGAGATGTGATCCGGCGAAACCTGCGTGACATAGGACAGCGTGTGCATCAGGGACTGGTACGTCTGATGCGGGATGCCGAACATGAGGTCGACGTTGATGTTGTCGAATTTCGCATCGCGTGCCATACGGAACGACCGTGCGAAGTCCTTGCGCGAGTGACGGCGGGAGAGCGTTTTCAGCTCAATGTCGTGCGCGCTCTGCAGACCCATGCTGAGCCGGTTCACGCCGAGACGGTGGAGGCGGAGCAGGGTGGGGTAGGAGACGGTCGCGGGATTGGCTTCAATGGTGAATTCCACATTTTTGGTGAGATTGAAGTTCTTTTTGATCGCGCGGATCAGGCGGAACAGCTCTTCCGGCGGAATGCACGTCGGAGTGCCGCCGCCGATGAACACGGTGTCGGGCGCATAGGCGGAAGCGGCAGCGCGGTAGCTTTCCATATGTGCGATCAGCGCGCTGATGTAGCGGGTAATGATCTCCGGATTCTGCACCGGCGCGGAGTTGAAGTCGCAGTAGGCGCATTTCGAGAGACAGAACGGAATGTGAAAATACAGCCCGAGCCGTTTCTGATCGTTGGAGTATAACTGCATGAAACTCATGCCTTTCGTAAATAGATTAAAGTTTTTTGGAAAGGGTTCGGGAAAACCTTTTTTTCAAAAAAGGTTTTCCCGGGAACCCATATTTCCTCAGTCTTCGTCATCCAGCTTGAGGACGGCCATGAAGGCTTCGGGGGAAACCTGGACGGAGCCGAGCTGGCGCATCTTCTTTTTACCTTCCTTCTGCTTTTCAAGCAGCTTCTTCTTACGGGTGATATCACCGCCGTAACACTTCGCAAGGACGTCCTTGCGAAGTGCCTTGACGGTTTCGCGGGCGATGATCTTGGAGCCGATGGCTGCCTGGATCGGCACTTCGAAGAGCTGGCGCGGGATGTTGTCCTTCAGCTTTTCCGCGATCTTGCGCGCACGTCCGTACGCCTTTTCGGAGTGGACGATGAACGTCAGTGCGTCGACCATTTCGCCGTTGAGGAGGAAGTCGAGCTTGACGAGGTCGGAGGCTTCGTATCCTTCGAGTTCGTAGTCGAGGGAGGCGTAGCCGCGGCTGCGGGACTTCAGTGCGTCGAAGAAGTCGTAGATGATCTCGTTCAGCGGCAGCTTGTAGTGGAGTTCGACACGCTCGGTGTCGATGTACTTCATGTCAATGAACACACCACGGCGGTCCTGACAAAGATCCATGATGCCGCCGACGTATTCGGTCGGAGTGATAACGGACGCCGCAACGATCGGTTCCGCCGCCGTTTCGATTTCATCTGGGGACGGATAGTTCGTCGGGTTGTCGATGCGGATAAGCTCGCCGTTGCGCTTGGTGATCTCGTAGATTACGCTCGGCGCCGTTGTGATGAGGTCGAGATTGAATTCGCGTTCGAGACGTTCTTCGATGATTTCCATATGAAGCAGGCCGAGGAAGCCGCATCGGAAGCCGAAGCCGAGCGCGATGGACGTTTCGGGTTCAAAAGTGAATGCCGCGTCGTTGAGCTGGAGCTTTTCGAGCGCGTCCTTGGTTTCGTTGTAGCGTGCGCCGTCGGCGGGATAGATGCCGGCGTAGACCATGGACTGCACCTTTTTGAAGCCGGGCAGCGGTTCGTCGGCGGGGTCTTCCACCTTGGTTACGGTGTCACCGACGCGGGTGTCCGCGACGTTTTTGATGGATGCGGTGAAGTAGCCGACTTCGCCTGCGGAGAGAGAACCGGTGGAACGGAGACCGAACGGGTCCATGACGCCGACTTCGACGACGTCAAATTCCGCACCGGTGTGCATGAGTCTGATCTTGTCGCCGACGTTCAGCGTACCTTCCACGACGCGGATATAAACGACGACGCCGAGGTAGCTGTTGTAGACGGAGTCGAAAATAAGGCACTGGAGGGGAGCGTCTGCGTCACCTTCCGGAGCGGGAACGTCGCGGATGATGGCGTCGATGACGTCTTTGATGTTCAGACCGGTCTTTGCGGAAACGACGGGAGCCATATCGGCGGGGATGCCGATGACGTCCTCGATCTCCTGCTTGCAGCGGTCGGGCATCGCGGAGGGGAGGTCGATCTTATTGATGACGGGGACGATCTCAAGGTTGGCGTCGACGGCGAGATAGGCATTGGCGAGGGTCTGCGCTTCGATGCCCTGCGTTGCATCGACGACGAGGAGGGCGCCTTCGCACGCATTGAGCGAGCGGGACACTTCATAGTTGAAGTCGACGTGACCGGGGGTGTCGATCATATTGAGTGCATACTGTTCGCCGTTTTCGTCGGTATAGTCGATACGGACGGCGCGCGCCTTGATGGTGATGCCGCGTTCGCGCTCGAGATCCATGTTATCGAGCAGGCGGTCTTCCATTTCGCGTTCGGAGACGGTATTGGAAAACTCCAGAATACGGTCGGCAAGGGTGGACTTGCCATGGTCTATATGAGCAATAATCGAAAAATTCCGGATATGCTTCTGCTTTTCGGTAAGAGACATAAGGACTCCTTGTTTTTGGAAAAATCTTATCATTATATTATAACAGATAAAGGATGGGAAAATCAAGTATTCTGTAAGAAAAATACGTTCGCCGACGTTCTTCACGCAGGTGCATTGTCTCCCCTTGACAAACCCCCCCGATTCCTCTATAATGAAAAAAAACGAAGTGAGGGAATCAGCCGATGAAAACGAATTTTCAGCCGGATTACCGGAATGTTGAGATGGCGGCGCGGAACGTTGAAGCGCCGCGTCTGCCGCTGTATGAACATATTATCTGTACGGAGATCATGGAAGAGATCATGAACGATACGTTCGGCGGACTGTGGGGCGGGGATCATAAGGATAAGGTCGAATTTTTCCGCCGTACCTGCAATTTCTGGAAGACGATGGGGTACGACACTATCTCGTTTGAATGCTGCATCGGCGGGGTGTACCCCGGTTCCGGTGCGCTCGGCGGACATATCCCCGGTGTGATCCGGAACTACGAGGATTTCGAAAAATATCCGTGGGATGAGATTCCCGACCGGTATTTTGAACGGATGAGTGAATATTTCCTCTGCCTGAGAGAGGCTCTGCCGGATGGGATGAAGGCCGTCGGCGGCGTCGGAAACGGCGTGTTCGAATGCGTGCAGGATCTGACCGGGTATATGTCTCTCTGCTACATCCGCGAGGACGACCCCGAACTGTATGCGGGACTCTTCCGCAAAACGGGCGAAGTCGCCGCGAAGATCTGGGAACGCTTCCTTCGTGAGTTTTCCGATATTTTCTGCGTCATGCGCTTCGGCGATGACCTCGGCTTCAAATCCACGACCCTTCTGCCGCCCGACGATATCCGCACGCACATCATCCCTCAGTATAAGCGGATCATCGACCTCATCCATGCGGCGGATAAGCCCTTCCTGCTCCACTCCTGCGGCTGTATCTTCAACGTCATGGACGACATGATCGCCGCCGGCATTGATGCGAAGCACTCGAACGAGGATCAGATCGCGCCGTTCCCTGTGTGGGTCGAACGCTACGGCGATAAGATCGGCAATTTCGGCGGCATCGACACCGACGCCGTCTGCCGTCTTGGCCGGCAGGAAATGCGCGAGTACATCGGCGATGTGGTGAAGCAGTGCCGCGGTCACGGCGGATTCGCGTTTGGTTCGGGCAACTCCATCCCGCGTTATGTCCCGACGGAAGGCTATCTCACGATGGTGGAAACCGTCCGTGAACTGCGGGGCGAATGAGCATGAAAGCTGTGATCACCGATCTCGACCGGACGCTGCTGCGTACCGACAAAAGCATTTCCGGCTATACCGCGGATGTGTTCCGAAAATGCCGGGAACGGGGCATTCCTGTCATGATTGCGAGTGCAAGACCCCTTCGGGATATCCGGGATTTTCAGAAACAGATCGGGTTTGACGCCGTGACGGCAACGAACGGTGCGGTCATCGAACTTCCGGACGGGCAACGGGAATATGGAATCCCGCACGCAAGCGGGGAACAGATACTCGCGGGTCTGCTGAGGTTTCCGGACGTATTTCTCTCCGTCGAGACAAGCGGCGGACTCTATTCGAACCGGGACATTCCCGTGTGGGAACCCGTGATTTATGACGGTTTTCCCAAACTTCCGGACGGCGTTGTCCTCTATAAAATCCTCGCAAGCAGCAGCCGGCGGGAACTCTATGACGGAGTCGGACAGATCCTGACAGAGGATGTGTACTGCACCATATCCAACCATGATCTCGTGCAGATCATGAGTACGGACGCCACGAAATGGAACGGGATCCGGCAGATGCTCGCCTGTTTCGGAATTTCACCGGATGACGCGGTGTATTTCGGGGACGACAACGACGACATCGAACCGATCCGGAACTGCGGAACGGGCGTTGCGGTCGCTGGTGCGATCCCGGCGGTTCTGGATGCCGCCGACCGGATCACGGACAGCAGCGATGACGATGGAGTGGCGCGGTTTATTGAAACGAATATTTTTGGATAAAAAAGGGGCTGCCGCATTTTGGAAATTCCGAAATGCGGCAGCCTTGTTTGATATCCGGACTGTTTATTCGTTCTTTTTCTCCTTTAGCGAGGAGAAAAAGAACCAAAAAGAGGAACTTTTTCAGAAGTCAGGGGGATTTCGAGCTCTGCGGAGCTCGACAAGGGGCGTTGCCCCTTTGAACCCCACGAGCTTTTGAAAAAGCTCGACCAAAACTTTTTTACTTGCAGAGCCTTTTGGGGGTTATCTCGTCACAAGGAAATACACAATCACCGCCGCGCCCAGTACGATCCGGTACCAGCCGAATACTTCAAAACTGTGGCGACGCACGAATCCCACGAGGAACTTCAGCGAAACCAGCGAGACCACGAACGCCGTCACGATGCCGACGATCATTGTCATCACTTCCACGCCGGTGAACGCGACCGCGCCGTCCAGTATGTACTTCGCGATCTTGAGCATGCTCGCGCCGAGCATCACCGGAAGGGCGAGGAAGAACGAAAATTCCGCCGCCGCCGTCCGCGATACGCCTACGCACATCGAACCGATGATCGTCGAACCGGAACGCGATGTGCCCGGGATCAGCGAAAGCATCTGGAAACAGCCGATTTTGAATGCCGTCATTTTCGTCAGACCTTCCGCCTCCGTCACACGGTAGGCTTTGTTTTTGTTTTTTCGTTCGATTGCGATGAATACGATGCCGTACAGGATCAGCGTCGCTGCAACGACAATGTAGTTGTACAGGTATTCGTCCAGCAGATCGTCGAACAGAATCCCGACGACGCCCGCCGGAACCGCCGCGATCACGATCTTCAGCCAGAGATTCCACGTTTCTTTTTTCTCGAGCGGGGATTTTGACGGATTCCACGGATTCAGCCGCCCGAAATACATTACGACGACCGCGAGGATCGATCCAAGCTGGATCACCACGCGGAACATTTCCATGAATTCCGGCGATACGTTCAGTTTTACGAACTCGTCGAACAGGATCATGTGCCCCGTACTCGAGATCGGCAGCCATTCCGTGATTCCCTGAACGACCCCGATGAAAAATGCTTTGAGTATCTCAAAAATAAAATCCATAAATCAGCACCCAATTTTGTTTCGATAATAGTCTGAAAGTTTTTGAAAAGGGGTTCGGGGAAAAACTTTTTTCAAAAAGTTTTTCCCCGATTCCTCTTAATTTAACCAAGTCTCATGATATCGCCCGCGTGAACGGGGAACGGTACCTTTAATTTGAAGTACATCGACGGGTGCGGTGCCGATGGGATCGGATTGCCGCGTGCGTCACGAAGGGTGTCTGCCGTGAACATACGCCCGACATGACCGGGGGAGATGAGTTCCACCGGCTGTCCCGCCGTGAGCTTGTTCCGCTGGATGAACAGTACGTCGTACATGCCGTCCTTGTCCGGAACGAGCGAATCCACGACCGCTGTCGCGATGTACGCCTTTTCGCGGATGTAGCCGAGTTCGTGCACCACGTTCGCATCTTCGTGCGGCGGAGTGAAGAAGAAGCCCGTGCCGTATTCGCGGTGGCTTACGCCGTCCAGTTCGCGCGCCCACTCCTCCTTAAAGGTATATGCGGACGGGTCGCGCCGGTATTCGTCGATCGCAAGACGGTATGTATTCGTCACGACCGCCGTGTAGTACGCGCTTTTCACACGTCCTTCGATCTTGTAGCTCGAGATTCCCGCTTCCTCCAGTTCCGGAATGTGCTCGATCATGCACATATCCTTCGACGCGATGAAGAAGGTCTCGCCGTTTTCCTCTTCCGCCGAAACCACCGACGGAACGTCCGGACGGTTCGCTTCCGCGAGGTCGATCGCCGTGGGGGAATACTTCCAGCGGCAGGACTGCGCGCACGCACCGTGGTTCGCGTCGCGTCCCGTGAAGTAGTTCGACAGCAGACAGCGTCCGCTGTACGCAATGCACATTGCACCGTGAACGAACGTTTCCAGTTCGAGTGAATCCGGAATGTTCGCGCGGATCTCTTTGATGTCCTCGAGCGACAGTTCGCGTGCCAGTACGACACGCTTCGCGCCCAGTTTGTGCCAGCCGATGCACGCCGCCGCGGAAACCGCGCTCGTCTGTGTGGAAATGTGAATCTCCATCTTCGGCGCGACTTCACGCACTGTCATCAGAACGCCGATGTCCGCAACGATCACCGCGTCCACGCCGATCGCGTCAAGGAACTTGATGTAGCCGCGCAGTTCTTCGTATTCGTGCGTGTGCGGCATGACGTTCACGGTGATGTAGATCTTCACGCCGTGCTTGTGGCAGTAGTAGACCGCCGCGATCAGTTCCTCGCGGGCGAAATTGCCGGACGCCGCTCGCATGCCGAAGCTCTTTCCGGCAAGATAAACGGCATCCGCGCCGTAATTCACGGCGGCTTTCATTTTTTCGTAATTTCCGGCGGGAGACAGAAGCTCCGCTTTTTTGTTATCGTATGCCATGACGGGAATCTCAGAAGTCAAGGCAGAGACGCGCTTCCACTACGCTTCTCACGTAGGTTGCCGCTTCCACATGGAGCGGATTCGTCTGGTATCCCGCGAGCGCTTCGACGGTCTCGAATTCGGAGTCGAGCATCATGTCCGCGTTGGAGGAGGGGAGACGGTCGGTCACAACCTTCAGCGAGATCATGCCGTCAATCTTGCCGTTCAGATTTTCGAGACGGCGCTTTGCTTCCGCACGTGCAGCCGCCTTTTCTTCTTCGGAGAGGGACTCCTTCAGTTTCCATAAAATAATATGCTTTACCATAAAATTAAACCTTTCTTTGTCCTGTAACAGATTAAAGCTTTTTGAAAAGGGTTTGGGAAAAACTTTTTCTCGAAAAAGTTTTTCCCAATAATCCCATTTATACATTCATAATAACCGGGAGGATCATCGGTTTGCGCTTGGTCTTGGCGTAGAGGTACTTTGACAGGGTATCCTTGACGGCGGTTTTCATCTGGGTCCATTCCGTGATGCCGGAGTCGAGGGTGTCACAGAGGACGTCGCGCACCATTTCGCGGACGGCGTCCATGAGTTCTTCGCTTTCACGCACATAGACGAAGCCGCGCGAGATGATGTCCGGACCGGAGACGATTGTTGCTTCGTCCACATCCACCGTGGCAACCACAACGATCAGACCGTCCTGTGCCAGATGACGGCGGTCGCGGAGAACGATGTTGCCCACATCGCCGACGCCGTAGCCGTCGACCAGCATGCGGCCGCTCGTGACGGTGCCGTTCTTCTTGCAGGAGTCCGCGTCAAGTTCCAGCACCTGACCGATGTCACACACGAAAATATTCTTCGGATCCATGCCCATGAATTCCGCAAGTTCCTTGTGCTGCATCAGGTGATGGTATTCGCCGTGGATCGGCATGAAGAATTTCGGCTTGGTCAGCGCGTGGATCAGCTTCAGCTCTTCCTGGCAGGCGTGACCGGATACGTGTACCACCGCTTCGTCGTGGTAGACGCTCACGCCTCTCTTGTACAGTTCGTTGATGATGCGGCTGATCAGCTTTTCGTTGCCCGGGATCGCGTGGGACGACAGAACGACGAGGTCGTTCGGCGTCAGTTCCACCTGTGAGTGATCCGAGAACGCCATGCGGTACAGCGCCGACATCGGTTCACCCTGCGAACCGGTCGTGATGATTGTGATCATTTCCTGCGGATACTTGCCGATGTCCGCAATGTCGATCAGCGCGTAATCCGGAACATCCATGTAACCCAGCTCAACCGCCGCGCTGACAACGTTGATCATGCTGCGTCCGGTGATCGCGACCTTGCGCCCGAACTTGACGCTCGCGTTGATGATCTGCTGGACGCGGTGGACGTTCGAAGAGAACGTCGCGATGATGACGCGGTTGTCGGTGTGGGTCATGAAAATATGGTCGAGAGAAGAACCGACCACGCGTTCCGACGGCGTGAAGCCGGGACGGTCAACGTTCGTACTTTCGCACATCAGAAGAAGAATGCCTTCGCGGCCGTATTCACCGATGCGGGCGAGATCCATCATTTCGCCGCTGACCGGGGAGACATCCAGCTTGAAGTCACCGGTGTGGAGGATCGTGCCGACAGGGGTGCGGATGGCGATCATGCACGCGTCGGCGATGGAATGGTTCGCACGGATGAATTCACACTTGAACGCACCGAGCTTCAGAACGGTTCCCGCTTCCACGGTGATAAGGTCGCGCTCACCGAGAAGATGATGTTCCGCCAGCTTGCTTTCGAGAATGCCGAGCGTCAGACGGGTACCGTAAACCGGAACGTTGATCTGCTTGAGCAGATAAGGGAGACCGCCGATGTGGTCTTCGTGACCGTGTGTGATAAGAATCGCGCGGATGCGGTCGACGTTCTTTTCGAGGTAGGTGAAATCCGGAATTACAAGGTCGACGCCGAGCATGTCCTCATCCGGGAACGCAAGCCCGCAGTCGATGATGATCATGTCGTTTTCATATTCGATTACCGCAATGTTCTTGCCGATCTCGTTCAGACCGCCGAGCATCATGACGCGAACCTTGCTGGTCTGCTTCTTAGCCATAAGATTTCCTTTCGTTCGTACATATAAAATTTTATAATAGTAAAAATAGAGAGAGTAAGGGAAACGGGACAGGTAAACAACGCTGTGTTCTTGAATTATTTTGTACTTAAAATCACGACCAATTACGTGCATTTATGTAGGAGAACCCTCATACGCTGCGTAAAAATGATATCCCGGGCAGAAAAATGTACGGAAAAAGCACCATGACACACCGTAAAACCAAAAAATCATCGGTGCGGCATGGGAGCGGCTCTGTATGGCAGACCATCCCCTTTGGATTCGGACGGGTGTCACGGCGTTTTCCGAAGGCGGCGGAATCGGCCGTAACGGCAAAGGGAACGGGTTCTGTCCTGCAAAATGAATTTCCGCCGATTGACTGCGTATCCGGCGACAAATTAACCCAAATCTATTATACAACCCCTTGACGGGATAGTCAAGCGGATGAATGTAAATTCGGGATGAAGAAATCCCGCGGAACGTATTTTTTACGTGAGTTCGATGGGGAGAAACTTTTTTGAAAAAAGTTTCTCCCGGGAATTCCATTTTTCAGAGGATTCCGAGAATGAGTGCGACCGTCCCGATGACGGCGGAGGAAGACGCGGCACCGAGCGCGAATGCGGCGGCACGTCCGATGACCGGCGTATGGGAGGAACGGCGGCAGGGCAGACTTTCGGTGGCTTCCCGTACGATGCGTTCGGCTTCTCCGGCAAGATCACGGCTTCCGAGAGGGGAGTGGGCGTCCGGAGCGGTCTTCTTCAGGACAAAGTATACTTCCTCAAAATAAAGTCCGCCGACGTTTTTCATACAATACATTCGTTTCTGGCATCCGTGCATGTTGGGAGTCCTCCGGTGGTATATGGTAAGCATAGTATTGCCGGACGGCGGCACATTATTCGCACGGATCCGAAAAAATTGCCGCCGTCCGGGACCTTTCCGGAAAAAATTGAAAGTAATCATATGTTGATTGTTTCTTATCGAACAAATTGGACGCGGTTCGAGGGAAAAAAGACGGCGGACGCTGTTTGTCAGATTTCTTAGAAAAAACGCGTTTTATCGCGAAGGATGCGGAATTGTGCAGAAGGAACGAAATGAATTATTTCCAAATATTTAAAAATGCAGGTATTTAGCAAAAGATGTCAATATATCTATTGACAAGGCGAAAATTGTATGGTACAATGTGGACATCAAAAATCTCATGAAAATCAGATTGATTTTTTAATACAACCAGAATCGGAGGAAAAAATTTCTATGAAATCACTTGGTATCGTCAGAAAGGTTGACGAACTCGGCCGTATCGTACTCCCCATCGAAACCAGAAAGCGTCTTGAACTGGCAGCGGGCGACGGTGTTGAAATTTTCGTTGAAAAAGACCGTGTTATCCTGAAAAAGTACGAACCTTCCTGCATTTTCTGCGGTGACGCGGACAATGTAATCAATTATAAAGACAAAAAGATCTGCAAATCCTGCATGGAAGAGCTCAAGAAGTCCGAGATCTGAACCCGTCGGTTCGCGGTCCACGGAAGTATTCTATTGCGGAAAAAGGTAAAAAATGCCTTGGGACGGATGTTCCCGGGGCATTTTTTCTTCCCGTGATCAGGATAAAAATGTATAAGGACAGCAATTACTGTTTCGTAAGGAATTTCCAGAAACACAAACTTGTGTACATTGCATGTATGAACCAAAAAGGTTAATATAGTACAATATGAGGTGTGCTGCGATTTCCGGAAAAATAAAAGATGAAAACAGAGAATTTCACATGAATTCTATTTAGAAAATCCGAAATGATTAAATCGCGCCGATTCTGTAGATAAATAATTGTGCATTTTGCATGATTTTGGTTTTCCGGATGATTTTATATTGAAAGTGTATAGTTCGTTAAAGAACTTTATGTGAAGACAAAAAACGACACATGCCGTTAGAAAAACATGTGTCGTTTTTTTGCTTTTTTACGGTAAAAAACAGAGATTCCGAGGAAGATTTATCTCTTCTTGGTGGCGATTTCCATGAGTGCCTGAGCGATGAATTCGTCGGTCGGCATAGCGCCCTTGTCTTCGCCGGCACGGGTACGTACGGAAACGGTACCGTTCTGCATGTCACGTTCGCCGACAACGAGCATGTAGGGAGTCTTCTGGAGCTGAGCCTGGCGGATCTTGTAGCGCATGGTGTCGTTGGAATCGTCGCAGTGAACCTTGATGCCGGCAGCTTCAAGCTTCTTCGTAACTTCCCATGCGTAGTCGTTGAAGTCAGCGCCGATCGGGATGACTTCAACCTGCAGCGGGCAGAGCCACATCGGGAACGCGCCTGCGTACTTTTCGATGAGGAGAGCGAGGGTACGTTCGTAGCAGCCCATGGAGGTACGGTGGATGATATAGGGGAGCTTCTGCTGGTCATTGGAGTCGGTGTAGTACATACCGAATTTTTCAGCGAGGAGCATGTCGATCTGGATGGTAACGATGGTGTCTTCCTTACCGAATACGTTCTTGCACTGGATGTCGAGCTTCGGACCGTAGAATGCGGCTTCGTCGATACCGATCTTGTAGTCGATGCCGAGGTTGTCGAGGATGTTCTTCATGACAGCCTGTGCTTCGTCCCACTGCTCAGGGGTACCTTCGTACTTTGCGGTATTGTTGGGATCCCACTGGGAGAAACGGAAGGTACAGTCTTCGAGGAGTCCGAGGGTATCGAGGCAGTACTTCGCGAGTTCGAGACAGCCCTTGAATTCTTCTTCGAGCTGGTCGGGACGGAGAACGAGGTGACCTTCGGAGATGGTGAACTGACGGACGCGGATGAGACCGTGCATTTCGCCGGAGTCTTCGTTGCGGAAGAGGGTGGAAGTTTCACCGTAGCGGAGGGGGAGTTCACGATAGGAACGCTTTCTGGTGAGATAAGCCTGATACTGGAACGGGCAGGTCATCGGACGGAGCGCGAAGCATTCCTTGGTTTCGTCGTGAGGATCGCCGAGGACGAACATGCCGTCGAGGTAGTGATCCCAGTGACCGGAAATCTTGTAGAGTTCACGTTTTGCCATGAACGGGGTCTTGGTGAGGAGGTAACCGCGCTTCTGTTCTTCGTCTTCGATCCATCTCTGGAGGGTCTGGATGATGCGTGCACCCTTCGGAAGGATGATCGGGAGACCCTGACCGACGGAGTCGACGGTGGTGAAGATTTCGAGTTCACGGCCGATCTTGTTGTGGTCGCGCTTGCGTGCTTCTTCGACCTGTTCGAGGTACGCCTTGAGTTCGTCCTTTGTGGGGAACGCGGTACCGTAGATTCTCTGGAGCATCTTGTTCTTAGCGTCGCCTCTCCAGTAAGCGCCGGTACAGCTGGTGAGCTTGAACGCCTTGATCGCGCCTGCGGCGAAGAGGTGAGGACCTGCGCAGAGGTCGGTGAAGTCGCCCATCTTATAGAAGGAGATTTCGGCGTCTTCAGGGAGATCATTGATGAGTTCAACCTTGTAGGGTTCGTCCTTCATGAATTCGAGCGCTTCCGCACGGGGCATGGTATAGCGTTCGAGCTTCGCGTTTTCCTTGACGACCTTCTTCATTTCGGCTTCGATTTTCGCGAGCGTTTCGGTGGTGAAGGGGACTTCGGAGTCGAAGTCATAGTAGAAACCGTCGGCAATCGCGGGGCCGATGGTGAGCTTTGCTTCGGGGAAGAGTCTCTTGACGGCAGCGGCAAGGACATGGGACGCGGTGTGGCGGAACACATGAGCGCCGTCCTCGTCAGCGAAAGTGAGAAGTTCTACGTCAGCGTCAGCGGAGACGGGAGTGGTGAGGTCGACGACCTTGCCGTTTACCTTGCAGGCGATGACTTCACGGGAGATGAGTTCGGCAGCTTTCGCAGCGTCGTACACGGTAACGGGCGCGTCAAACTCCAGTACTTTGTCAGCAAATTTTACATTGAACATGAGTGCATACCTCCGGTATGAGATAGGAAAAAGGGTTTCCGTCTGCGGCATGGAAAAAAAAGAAAAAAGCCGCGGTCGGAACAAACTGTTCGGGGTGCGGAAAATTCCGCACGGTTCCACCCGAGCTTTCACTCAATTTTATAAGGTTGTTAAGCCGTTTTCTTCGGCAGGGTGGTACCCTCCGCCTCTCCGTGGAAACTTTTCAGCAGCCGTTTCTCTCTGGACACGGAGTTTGTGCGGGGACATATCCCATGGGAATTATTATAGCAGATCATTTTTGATTTGTCAAGGATTTTTTCTGACAGTAGGGGGAAGATGTACGGTGGCGGCGTTCTTGAGGGGAACCTTTTCTCTGAAAAGGTTCCCCTCAGAAAACGATATTTTGCAGAATAACTTAACCTGTAGTGCCAGTTGAATACTGTCAGCTGAAGTTGAAATTTGGTTGTCCAAGTTGCCTTCCTCCGGGAGGAAGGTGGCGGCGAAGCCGTCGGAAGGAGACTGCGTCACGAAGGCTTTGAGTCGTTATATTTTGTAGTTGAAGTAAAATTATTGCCGCATGCCTTCGGCAGAAAGTCGAAATTTTCAGTGACGCATTCTCCCTCAGTCACTTCGTGACAGCTCCCTCCCGGAGGGAGCCATTTAACTGGCACTGTGGGTTAACTTAACCCTGAAGATCCATAAACTGCTTGACGGTTTTTTCGATGAGCTTTGCCTGGGGTTTTTCGTTGGCTTTGAAGTGGGAAGCCCAGTCTTTTTTCTGGGAGCGTGCGACGAGGATGTCGAGGGTGTAGGAGAGGCCCCAGTTGTCAAAGACATCGGCGAAGTCGGCATTTTTGCCCTGGATAACGAGGTCGATCATTTCGTAGGTTGTGTCGTCACGGGCGTACTTGCTCTTGAGAGCGACGTCATAGACGGCGGGACGGACGGTCTTGAAGCCGCCGGCTGCCATTGCTTCGAGGATGATCGCGGATTTTTCCATTTCTTCCTGCGTCTTGCCCTTCGGGATACCGGCAGCGGAGGTGTGTGCCGTTGCGTGCGAATAGTAATTCGTCTGGCTTTCGTCGAACTTGGTCATCGGGATAATACCGAAGTCCTGTTCCATGTCGCGGAGCTGGACGGAAGCGAAGAGTCTGTCTACCATGAACAGACAGCGGCCTTCCTTGAACGCGGTCAGACGTGCGGAACCGTCTTCGTTTTTGATGACGGGAGATGCTTCAAAGAGGGTGTGATACAGCTTTTCGACAATCTGTACCTGCTTTTCGGTGTTGATGCAGTGGGTCGGAATGCCTTCCGCGTCACGCTGCGTGATCGGCTGTTCCCATGCGAACTGGTAAACGAACGAGAAACCGTTGTCCTGACCATAACCGAAGCGGTCAGACGCAGGATCCATCACGCCGTTGCCGTCCACGTCCATGGTCGCACCTTCCGCGAGGGTTTCCAGCATATCTGCCGTCCAGCGGCCTTCCTTGACGATCGAGTAAATGTCTTCGTCCGGATACAGCTCGTTCATCATGTTGGTGTTGAAGTAAGTACATACGGTGTCGTAGTAGTTGTCGAGGTCATACATACCGGTGATAACATAGTAGTGACCGCCGACGGAATAGGCGTCGTTTACGCCCTGATACCACCACGGCTTTTCGTAGTCAATGTACGTTGCCTGTGTGGTGTCGAGCAGATAACCGCCTGCCGCGGTTGAACCGAGATGGCGGTAGTGGTAAATGACGGAGTCGTATGCGTTGTCGCCTGCCGTGACGGAAGCGGTGAGCATGGTCGGGTCGCCGTCGTTGCCGAGCTGCGGCTGAGCGATGTGGATGTCAAAGCGTTCTTCAAGAGCAATGTTCCGGTCATATACCGCGTCGTTGACTACGTCGCCGGTCAGTTCTTCAATGTAAATACCGTTGGTATGCGACGGACAGCAGTTTCTGGTCAGGATCACGTAGTCCGAACCGTTAAACTTGATCTCCGGCAGTTCGTCCGTGATCTCCGTTTCTTCCGGTTCCGCGATCACTTCTTCTTCGCCTGCCGACGGATTTTCCGCAGCCGCATTTCCTGCGGAAGCGTCCGGAGTTTCCGGATTCGATTCCGAACATGCCGCCATTGAGGGGGCCAGCATGAGAAGCACCAGCATCAGCGCTGTAATTTTCTTCATGGGGATTCTCCTTCCATTTTTGAATATTCCAAAATTATTTTTCTGTTTAAAAGTTTTTGAAAGGGGTTTGGGGGAAACTTTTTTCAAAAAGTTTCCCCCAATAAATACTTTAAATGATAAATTATTCGCCCTTGTACGCCTTAACGAGCTTCTGCATCGTCTTGTCGTATACCTTTGCGTTCTTCTGATAGAAGGAAGCGAAGGTGGAGCCGCGGTCGGACGTGGTGGAACGGAAGATCTGACCGATGGAGTTGAGCGCGTAGGAGTGCAGGCATGCGAAGTCGAAGTATACGCCTTCAAGGATGATGTCGAAAATGGTTGCTACGTTTTCGTCACGTGCGAACTTTTCCTTCAGAAGCGTGCCGAAGTAAACGTCGGTAACGGTGCGGTAGGATTCCGCAGCGAACGCTTCCATGAACGCGCAGGTCGCGTCAAGACGTTCCACGTTGGTGATCGGGATGCAGAGAACGGTCGCGGAGTCGTGAACCGCGGTGCTGTAGTTTTCCTGGTCTTCGCCGAACTTCGGGCAGGGAAGGATCGCGTAGTCGCTTTCCATATCACGGAGCTGTTCGGAGGTTTCCGCGCGGAACGGGAGGAACATCAGCGTGTCTTCGGAGAACTT
Source organism: Clostridia bacterium (assembly GCA_017398585.1). Taxonomy (GTDB): domain Bacteria; phylum Bacillota; class Clostridia; order Oscillospirales; family CAG-272; genus UMGS1696. Next base: position 33,073 of record JAFQFS010000015.1, on the reverse strand, counting down.
CGCGATACCGGTCTGTTCACCCGCAACGGAACCTTCGAGAATGTAGGTACCGGTGTTTTCGTACATCAGCTTCTGCAGTTCTTCCGCGAAGGAGACTGCACGTTCGCTGTTGATGATGAGGTAGGGGTAGCCTTCGTCGTCATAGTCACAGAAACGGAAGTCCGCGCCGCCGACGAGGTAGTCCATCATACTGATCGTGTGTGCCGCGAAGCCGTAAATATCGTCCACGTCGCGGACGGTGTCACCGTTGGCGTCGATGTAGGTGCCTTCGATGTAGCCCTGCATCACGTCGTAGTTCCAGCCGCCTTCCAGAACGGTCTGATACAGATCGTCCACGGGACCGTACATGTTTTCAAAAATGGAATTGTTGACGTAAATGACGCCCATGTTCATCAGCATGGTCATGGTCGCGTCGCCGGTGAGGTAGTAGAGACGTTCGTTTGCGATGGTCGCCGCTTCGATGAAGTTCTTTGCCCACCACGGCTGTTCGGTGTCGATGTACTTCATTTCATAGAAGTTGAAGTACAGACCCTGCGTTGCCTGCTTCATCAGCTGATACTGCTGACCCCAGACGGTCTGATAGTCGTCGATGCCTGCCGTGACGGCGGTCTGCGCTGCGGAAGCCGCGTCGCCCGGAATCGGAACGATCTTGATGTTCAGACGTTCTTCAACCGCGAGGTTGCGGGCGTAGATCGCGGAGTCCAGTGCATCACCGGTGTCTTCTTCCACGTACAGTTCGCGGCGGTTCTTCTGACCGTCGAGGTGGATACAGTTGATTTCGGTGCCGGCAAAGTCCAGATCGGTCGGGAGCGTGTCGGGGGTGTTCGCACGGGTGATTTCGGTTTCCTCGGGAACGACTTCCTCAACCGCTTCCGGAGCGACGTCGGATGCACCGGAAGCGGTGTTTTCTTCGTTCGTGCCGCTTTCCGCACATGCCGTGAACGTCGGCAGAAGCATGAGAAGCGCGAGAAACATTGCAAGGGTTTTCTTCATGATGTTTTCCTCCATAGTTGATACAGATACGTAATAAGATAAGTTTATTATACTATATTTCTGAAAAATGTCAATATTTTTTTGACGGAGTTGTGAAAATGTACAGCCTTCAGAAACACAAAAAGCAGAGGCACCATCAAAAAACAATGCCTCTGCACCAAACTTTGTCAATTTATTTGTCTGAAAGTTTTTGAAGAGGGGTTCGGTCGAGACTTGCAAGGCAAGTCTCAGGGGAACATTTTTTCAAAAAGTTCCTCCCCGAGAAACTATATTCTCTTACTTATCCCAGACGAGCGTGTCGTTTTCCTCGCGGATCGGAACGAAGACGGGCATTTCCTTGCGTCCCGCCGATGCGCTGTTCGGAGAGTGGATGCTCAGGTACATCTGACCGTCTGTGTGAGTGAAGATCATGCCGTGACCGCCGTCGTACTGACCGGTCATGGACTTCGAGTACAGCACCTTTTCTTCCTGGATCCACGGTCCGGTGATATCGCCGGATTCACTGCGCGCGATGCCGACGCAGTAGCCGTACTTGTCCCAGTTCGACCAGATCATCAGCAGGCTGCCTGCTTCGGTCGTGTACATCCAGCAGCCGTCGGTGACGCCGTTGGTCGACCATGCCGGATCGTCCGCGCGGAACATTTCCACGGGTTCCGTCACGAATTCCGTCAGATCCGCGTTCATCTTCGCGCATGCCATGCGTCCGATGCTGTCGTCTGTCGAGGTCCATTCGTGAACGAAGACCATCCACGGGTCGCCGTTTTTGTCAACATAGAACGTACCGTCGATGGAGTCCCAGTCTTTCGGGGTGATGTGACCGTCCGTGATCTCGACAAACGGACCCATCGGGGAGTCGGACTTCAGAATCGTGCAGCCGCGGTGGTTCGTCACGGAAGAAAGGTAGGTCGTGAACATGTAGAACGCACCATTATATTTGTGGACTTCCGGTGCCCACTGGCAGCCGCCGACGTTCGCGGGCGTTTCGACTACATGATACGGTCCTTCCCACTTGCCGTCGAGGGAACCGGACGTGTTCTTCCAGCAGACCCAGCCGGTACCGTAGGCGTAGTAAACGCCGTCTTCGTACAGGATGCAGGGGTCGCGGAGCTGTTCGATACCGGATTCGATCAGAAGAGGCTTGACCTTTTCGGTCACATCGAGGTTTGAGGGAACTTTCACTTCGTCCTCGCCGACGTAATTTTCAATGAAGTTTTCGATTGCACACATGCGCGCGTATCCTCCTTTGTAGGCAATGATGATGCTTGTTTTTTCTTCGGTCACGATCGTTTTGATGGTGTACTCGTTTTCCGAAAGGGTGTTCATGAGTTCAAGACATTCCGGACGCCGTGCGGAATTCACGATCAGTTCGCATGGCTTTTCGTTGTCCGGATCGTAGTCATCGAGCGGACGGATCTTCACGCCGAGTTTTTCGTCGATGGCGTAACGGATCTGCAGAATGTCATCCCGTTCATCTTCGTCCACATCCACGTTGTAGGTCAGCCAGAAATTGCATTCTTCGCCGCGCTTCGCAACAACGATGTCCGCAGCGGATACCGTTTCCGTGACGGCTTCATTGTCCGCGGTGATACCGGCGTCGCCGGCGCTGTCCGAACAGGAAACAGCACCTGCAAGCATCAGCGCGGAAATCAGCATACACAATATTTTTTTCATAGTATAAAAGTTTTTGAAGTTGGGGGCCGGGGAAGAAACATTTTTCAAAAAGTTTCTTCCCCGGAAAAGTTCATGTTCCGAGCCGTCTGATAACCGTCATCATCGCACGTGCGACGGTCAGACGGCGGATCTTCGAGCGGTCGTTTTTGCCGTTGAAATGTACGGTGAATGTCTCTGTTCCGCGTTTGTCCGCGATGCCGAAGCAGACCGTACCGACCGGCTTTTCGGGCGTACCGCCGCCCGGTCCCGCGATTCCCGTGACGGATACGGCGATGTCCGCACCGGTCACACGGCGCGCACCTTCCGCCATGTATCCCGCACACTGTTCGGATACCGCTCCGTAATCCCGCAGAACATCCGCCGGAACGCCGAGAACGTTTTCCTTCACGGAATTGGCATACGAGACAATCCCGCCGAGCAGAACGTCGGACGCTCCCGCGATGTCACCGACTCTTGCGGCAATCATGCCGGCGGTGCAGCTTTCCGCGGAGGCAAACGTCATGCCGTGCTTCCGGAGTTCGGCGATCATCGCCAGAACGACGGCGTTTTTTGCGTCGTCGGGAGTGTCGGTCTCCGTGTAAATGTACGGCGCGACGTCGGTTTCGTAAATTTTGTCGGCGGTCTGACGGCAGAGCACCTTTGCTTCGTCGAGCGTGTCGGCAAACGCCGTCACACGGATGCGTACTTCGTGTTCGCATGCGTACGGCGCGATCGTCGGATTGACGGCCTCTTCCATCATCGGACGGAGAATCGCTTCCGCACCGGATTCGCCGATTCCGTAGAGATGCAGATTCAGACTGTAGATCGTGTGGGGGGAGAATTTCCGCAGGTACGGTTCCGCACATTCCACAAACATCGGCTCGCATTCGGACGGCGGACCGGGAAGGAGAATGGCGTACTTCATCTTGCCGTCGATTTCTCCGTCGAGGGCGATGCCGGGGGCGGTGCCCCACTTATTGTAGAAAATCGTCGCGCCGTCCGGAACTTCCGCCTGCTGGAGGTTGTTCTCGGTCATCGGACGGCCGATCTTTGCGAAAAATTCTTCGAGATCCCGCTTCACGTCAAGATCGGTGTGCATGCCGCGCCCGAACGCTTCTGCGGCGGCAATTTTCGTGATATCGTCGCAGGTGGGACCGAGCCCGCCGGTGATGATCAGGACATCGGAGCGGCGAAGCCCTTCATCGATGGCGGCGCGGAGACGTGCCGGATTGTCGCCGACGACGGACTGATGGTAGGATGCGAATCCGAGCGATGCAAGTTCGCGCGCAATAAACGCGGCGTCGGTGTTGATAATGTCGCCGAGAAGGATTTCCGTCCCGACGCAGAGAATTTCACAGATCATAGTTAAAAATTAATTGCGGGGAGGCGCTTTTTGAAAAAAGCGTCTCCCCACACCCCTCCGCAAAAACTTTTAAACTGTTATGGAGGACAAAGGATGGTGCAGAGCCGGAATACCCGTACGGCTGTAACGCTGACAGAAGGGTGTCCGTCCGGCAGGCTGCACAAACCATGTCATTCATAATAGTTTAAAGTGTTTTGAAAGGGGTGCGGGGAAAACTTTTTTTCGAAAAAGTTTTCCCCGCGAAACCTCATTTCTATAAACTTACCAGACGACCTTGTCGCCGCCCTTTTCGACGGATTCGAATGCGGTCATGATAACCTTGAGGATGCAGCGCATCTGATCGTGGGTTACCATCTGTTCTTCGAGACCGTCGATCGCACGTACGAAGTTGCGGTAGTAGTCGTGTACATCGGATGCCGGCTTCGGAATGTCGTATTCGTCCACGGTGATGCTGTCACGCGGAGCCATGGTCTTGGTCAGACCGCTTGCGTTGACAACCGGGAGAACGTCGGATTCGTGCCATGCCTTGCACTTTACAACGTGTGCCGGAATCGTCCAGTGCGGGATGATCGCGGAACCGTTCTTCGCGCGCATGTAGAATCTCGGCATGTCAATGAAGTTGTAGGTACCGACTTCGCAGTATGCCTTCTTGCCGCTGTGGTATTCGATGGTGAGCTGGAAGCCGTCGTCGACTTCGTCGTTGGTGATGTGGTCGAAATTGCAGCGTACGGACTTGACGTCGTAGCCGAGGATCATGCACGCCTGGTCGATGATGTGGATCCCCCAGTCGTAGAGCATACCGCCGCCGTACTTCTTGATGCCGCGCCAGTCGGAGGGAATACCGCGGCTGCCGTGGATTCTGGATTCAATGTTGATGACTTCACCGATTTCGCCGCTGTCCGCGATCTGCTTCATTGCGAGCGCGTCAACGTCGAAACGGCGGTTCTGGTGAACGGAGAAGATCTTGCCCGCCTTGTTGGCAGCGGCGATCATACGTTCCAGGCTTTCGAGAGAAAGGGTAACCGGCTTTTCGGAAATAACGTTCTTTCCGGCTTCCAGCGCGGCGATCGCGATCTCTTCGTGAACGTCGTTCGGAGTAGCGATGGTGACCATGTCGATGGTCGGATCTGCGAGAAGTTCTTCGCGGGTATTGTATACCTTAACACCGCGGGATGCGGCGAGTTCGCGCTTCGCAGGGTCGATGTCGTAGATACCTGCGAGGTTGCAGACGTCGCTTGTCAGCAGATTCTTGCAGTGGAATCCTGCACCCATTCCGCCATAACCGATAACAGCGGCATTCTTTTTCATAGTAGTCTCCATTTCTCCGCACACTCGCGTGCGGTGTGTGATTTATGCCAGAGTCCGTTTTTGTCGTCACGGACCTAATTTACAAGCGTATGACAACGTTCGTTATACACTCTATCTATTATTAATTATAACTAAAATTTAAGAGATGTCAAGTGTTATTGCGCAATTTGTCCCTTAATTTGAGCCCTTTTCCGCCCACAGACGGACAATCGTTTCGAGGACTTTTGTAGACAGATCAAGACCTTCCTCCGTGATATGTTCGTACGGACCGTGGGCTGCGTAACCGCCGGTGCCGAGGTTCGGTGTGGGCAGACCCATGAAGGAGAGGTGTGCGCCGTCCGTTCCGCCGCGGATGGGTGAATGGAACACGCGGAATCCGCACGTTTCGACCGCGCGGTCGGCGATCTCAAGAACGGCGGGATGCTTTTCGATGACTTCCGCCATGTTCCGGTACTGTTCGCGGATGCTCAGCGTGACGGTGCCCGCGCCATATTTTTCGTTCAGGATCTTTTCGATGTGGCGCAGGGTTGCGATGCGTGCGTCGAACATTGCCGCGCTGTGGTCGCGCACGATGTAGTGCAGTTTTGCGGATTCCACGGAACCTTCCATATTACAGAGATGGTAGAAGCCTTCGTATCCTTCGGTATCGCGGGGTGTTTCGGAGGTCGGGAGCATTGCATTGATTTCCATTGCCACGAGGGAAGCGTTGATCATGCGGTTCTTTGAGGAGCCGGGATGGATGTTGAATCCCTTCACTTCAAAATCCGCCGCTGCCGCATTGAAGGTTTCGTAAACGACTTCGCCTTCCGGACCGCCGTCGACGGTGTACGCGTATTCCGCGTCAAATACGGCGAGGTCGAAATAATCGGCGGAAGTGCCGACTTCCTCATCGGGTGTGAAGCCGATCGAGACGGGGCCGTGGGGGATATCATCGGTGAGGATGTGTTCGGCGGCGGTGAGGATTTCCGCGATGCCAGCCTTGTCGTCCGCGCCGAGGAGGGTCATGCCGTCGGTGGTGATGAGCGTGCGCCCCTTCAGAGAGGGAAGATGCGGGAAGCTCTCTGCGGTCAGTGTACGTCCGGACGTGCCGAGCGTGACATCGCCGCCATCGTAGTTTTCGAGGATCTGCACATTCACGGGTTCGTCAGCGAAATCGGGCGCGGTGTCCATATGGGCGATGAAGCCGACGCGGGTGACGTTTTCGTAACCGGGTGTCGCGGGAATGTGGCCATAGACATAGCATTTGTCGTCGACATGTGCGTCCGCGATGCCGAGGTCAAGCATTTCCCGCACGAGACGGTGTGCGAGGTCGAACTGCTTTGCGGTCGTGGGACAGACGCCGGTGCTTTCCGCGCTCTGCGTGGGGATCTTTACGTAATCAAGGAAACGTTCGATGGTTTTCATGGGATTCATCCTTTGCATTCGAGAGAGATTGTGGGTACAGTATACATGATTTGCCGGGGGATTGCAAGAGGAAGATTTCCGGCTCTGCGGAGAGCGGCGGAATCCGTTTTTTGGGCGGAATATTCAAAAATTCGTCACAACAGAGCTACAATAGACAATATGTACAAAAAAGACCGTGAAAATTATCTCGTTCAAACCGCCCGGAAATCCAGTTGTTCACAAATATATAATATCTTTTTGCTTTGATTTATGATATAATATCACAGATAATTAACACCTGTGTCTCAATTTGACCTCGTGAAATACTAAACGGGAGGATGGCACTGAAAAGATGTGCCGGTTTCGGTTTTGGAAAAAGTATTTGAATACTTAAAAAGAAGCCTGACAATCGCGTGGAAGAGCGTATTCTTTAATTTCAATCAGTACGTATGCTTCTTCATTGCGATCATCATTGTCCAGGTCCTCTACGGTATGATGTCGATCTCGAACGATAACAACAACAACGTCGAGTATCAGCATATCATGGAGGAATACAACTACCACATGGTTCTGAAAAATCTCAACCGCGACCAGATGCAGTATCTGGTTGAGGACGAGGGAACCGTCTTCAAAAGCGACGTAATCTTCCAGGTTACGGACGTGGACGAATACAAAAACTACTTCACCGGAGAAGACCGCTTCGACGTTTATCTCTTCTTCACCGGTGACCTCGACTGGTGTCTCGAACGCTTCGAGTCAAGCTATCAGAAAGACCTCGCCAACCTCGGTACCGAGGGTTCCAGCTTCTCCAAGGCGTCGACCGCCCTTATGACCTTTGAGGACAACGTACGTGCCAATGCCGTTACGTTCGTGTTCATCACGCTGATCCTCCTCGTTGTGTCGATCTTCCTTCTTACCCAGCTTTACAACATCCGTATCAACCAGTATAAGTTCCAGTACGGTATTTATCTGACCTTCGGTGCGGACTTCAAGATGCTGTTCGGTACCTCCTTCTGGGAACTGTTCATCATCTTCGTGGTGACGTTCATTCCCTCGATCCTCATCTCCACGCTCATCTCCTTCATTATTTACAGCTCGTCCGGCTACGGCTTCCTCTTCAACGGGCTGTCCATCCTGAAGATCTTCCTCTTCACCCTCGTTGTCATCCTCGCATCCGTATGGACCCCGATGAAGGTCATGTCCGTCAAGGACCCGATGTCCCTCATCATCACCGAGGACAACTCCAATCTTGTTACTTCCCCGAGACGTTCCTTCAACATCTTCGCGGAAAAGTTCCCGACCAAGTACGAGTTCTACTCTCTCTGGCGTTTCCGTAAGTACAACATCCAGGTACTTACTTCCGCGATCGTATTCTGTGCGCTCTTCATCATGGGTCTCTACATGGCGGATATCTACACCACCGACCTCGAGTACCCGCGCCCGCAGTTTACCGTTGACCTGACGCAGTCCGGCTTCGAATACGACGAAATCATGAGCCGCGAACTCTACGAGCTGAACGGTGTCCGTGCCGTTGAAATCAACGACAACACCACCGAAGCACGCCACATCGCGTCCCACATGATCACCAACAAGAAGGACGTACGTGCCTTCAAGAACCTCGTCACCTACGACCGGAACAATTACGAAGGCTTCACGCTCGGTCAGGAAGGCGAATATTACCGCGTTTCCAACGACGTCATCTATACCGCGATGACCGAGGAACAGCTCCGGGTTCTCGAAGACTACGACTACTCCGGTGATCTGAACAGCCTCATCACCCAGCCGAATACCGTCATCGTCGGCGACTCCATCTCCAACGTTCCCACCTATAAGTTTGAAGTAGGCGACAAGATCTACATCAGCAAGAAGACCGGTCAGATCAAGAGCGTTGACTCCAACATCACCGGCCGTGCGCTCATCAAGGAACAGCTCCGCTTCTTCAAGTTCGAGTATACGGAATACACCGTCGGCGCAGTCATCTACGACGTTCCGTCCGGTTCCACTCCGATCTATATGACGCTCGAAGATTACAAGGATATCACCGGCAAGACTCCGAAGGCGACCTCCTTCAATGTCTATGTCAACCATGAAATCACCACCGACGAAGTAAAGACCCTGTACGATGAAATCCGCGAATGGGGCCGTGTCTACGGTGACGTCAAGGTTGTGAACAGCGATATCACGCTTCTCAACGCGGTTGCGCGTGACAAGCACTACAACGAACTCTATATCTGCATTTCCATTCTCATCCTCTGCATCTCTCCGCTGATCTGGTTCTTCTCCCAGAGTCTCTACTACTCCAAGAGAGAAAAGGAATTCAACATCCTCCAGTCCATCGGTGCGGTTGCGAAGGAAATCAAGCAGATTTACCTGCAGGGCGGTCTCTGTATGGCGGTTATGTCGCTCTTTGTGGCGATCATCCTCAGCTATGCGGGCAGCTACATCCTGTTCTACGTATACAACGTCATGATGCCGTACTTTACGGGCGAAAACGTACGCTACGTCTTCTACATGCCGTGGTACGCAATCCTGATCAGTATCGTAATGTCCGTCTTCTGCGGCTTCTTCTCCACCTACCTCCCGTTCCGCAGCTACTACAAGAACCGCTACTCTCTCCAGAACGGCGGCGCCGGCGAATTCGGCGGTGAAGAATGAACCTGCGGGTGAGACATCCCGGGCGCTTCGGAAGCTGCGCAGGTTCCGATCAAGCCTGTTTATGCTTTGGCTGAAATTGTCTGTGAGCCGACGGCTTGATCCGTCAGCCGACAAAATGGGCAGGGAAGAATACCTGATCGGAAGCAGCTCACGCAGAAAAAATCTGCAGTTACTAACTTTTTATATTATTTTAAAAGGTTTTTGAAAGGGGTCCGGGGAAAACTTTTTCCTTAAAAAAGTTTTCCCCGGAGAACATCCCTCTATAGAAAGGATTAAATTATGGCAGATACGATTGAATATATGCTGCAAACGGAAAGCGTTATCAAGCAGTACAAGCAGTATGATGCTGTTATTACGGCGGTAAACCGCGTCAGCATCAAGGTTGAACCGGGTGAATTCGTAGCGATCATCGGTACGTCCGGTTCCGGTAAGTCCACGTTCCTGCACATCTGTGCGGGTCTTGACTCCTGCGACGCGGGACGCGTTATGATCCGCGGTCAGGACATCACCAAGATGAGCGCCGACGAACTCAGCCGTTTCCGCGGTCTGAACATGGGCTTCATTTTCCAGAGACACAACCTCATTCCGCAGTTCACGGCACTTGAAAACATCCTCATCCCGACGATGATGTGCAACAAGTCCGACCTCTCCTATCAGGAAACGCTCCGCCGTCTCGTTGAGACCCTTCAGCTCACCGAACGTCTGAACCACCTGCCGTCCGAACTTTCCGGCGGTCAGCAGCAGAGAGTTGCGATCGCGCGTGCGCTGATCAACATGCCCGACATCGTCTTCGCGGACGAACCGACCGGTAACCTCGACCGCAACAACGCGGACGAAGTTCTGAAGCTCCTGCTGAAGACCCGTGAAGAAATGGGTCAGACCCTCATCATGGTTACGCACGACCTTTCGATCGCGGACCACGCAGACCGTATTTTCCGTATGGACAACGGTATCCTGTCTCTCGAAAGAGACTACATCGGCGGTCACAAGAAGACCAACATGTATTAATAGAAATTTTTCATGGGAGATGCCTGCGGGTGTCTCCTTTTGCTTTCCGGATTTTTGAACGAACAGGAGAACCATTATGATCTATCAGAAACAGCTTGAGATCCGTTATGAAACCGACATTCTTGTCATCGGCGGAGGCGCTGCCGGGGTTGCTGCGGCGGTTGCCGCCGCACGGATGGGACGGGATGTTCTGCTCGTTGAGGCGCAGGGATGCTTCGGCGGTGTGGGGACGTCCGGGATGGTACCGTCGTTTGCGGCGTTCTTTGACGGAGCGAATCTGCTTGCCGCCGGCATCGGCGCGGAAATCCGAGGGCATGTCTCGCGGCACGTTCCGATCACACAGGCATGGACGCCGATTCAGGCGGAGGAACTGAAGCGGGAATACGATCGGATTGTGACTTTGTCCGGTGTGAATTTCCTCTTTTTCACCACGGTTGCGGATGTTGTGGTGAGCGGCGCTCACGTGGAATATGCCGTTCTGACCTCGCGTACGGGGCTGTACGCAGTGAAAGCAAACGTCTACATCGACTGCACCGGCGACGGCGAATTCACCGCTCTGGCGGGCGGGGAATACTCCTGCGGCGACGAGCACGGCGATACCATGCCGCCGACGGTATGTTCGCTCTGGGCGGGGGTGAATGCGGAGGATTACCATCGTACCAACATTCCCGCACGGCTCGAGGAAGCGATTGAAGACGGTGTATTCACGTACGAGGACCGCCATCTGACGGGGATTTCGTTCCGGGAAGACGGGCTTGGCGGCGGCAACATCGGGCACGTGTTCGGGACCGACCCGCTCGACCAGCGATCCGTGACGAACGCGATGGTCTGGGGCCGCAAGTCGATGCTGGAATATCAGAAGTTCTACAGGAATTACGTGGGCGGCTGCGAAAACATCCGGCTTGTCTCCACGTCGGGCATGCTCGGCGTGCGCGAATCGCGCCGGGTCACCTGTGACTACACGTTATGCGTACAGGACTTCATTGACCGTGCGGACTTTGACGACGAGATCGGTCGTTACTGTTATGCGGTAGACATCCACGTCATGAACACCAGCCGCGAGGAAATGGCGCGTTTCGAAGCGGAATACCGTCAGAACCTCCGCTACGGCAAAGGGGAGTCCTACGGCATCCCGTACCGTTCGCTGATCCCCGTATCGTTCGACAACGTTCTCGTTGCCGGGCGCTGCATGGGCACCGACCGTCAGATGGAGGCATCCATCCGCGTCATGCCGGGCTGCTACATCACCGGTCAGGCGGCGGGAACAGCGGCGGCTCTCGCGGTTGCTGACCGCGGCGAGGTACGCCGGGTATCTCCTCTGGCTCTGCAGTCCGCTCTGGTGGAAGCCGGGGCGTACATGCGGAAAGAACTGCGTCCTGCGGGACGGTGAGGGACAGTGCGTGAACTCATGATTTTTGGATTTTACTTCTGAAATGCGCCGGGACGGAATAGGATGAAGTAAAAAATCACGTGAGGTCATGCAATGAAGAGGAACTATATTCCGCGTTTTGTTCTGAACTATACCGTTTACGCTTTTCTGTTCATGGGAGCGGCTGTGCTTGTCGGACGTGCGGCTTTCACGGGCGGGTTGTCCGGGGATGGCGCGGCGCTTACGGCAGGCGTTCCCGAATCCCCGCCGCCGCAGATTGTGATTGATCCCGGGCACGGCGGGGAAGACGGTGGTGCGACGGTCGGTGATACGCTCGAAAAAGATCTGAATCTGCAGATTGCCGGGTGTCTGAATGATATGTACACCCTGTTCGGGATCCGGTCGGAGATGACCCGTACGGAGGATGTCATGCTTTACGACCGGTTCGATGATCTGGAGGACTACCGGGGAAAGAAGAAATCGTACGATTTGCGTTCGCGTCTGCGGCTTGCGGAAGAGTCAGGGGCGGCACTGTACGTTGGCGTGCACATGAACAAATTTCCGCAGGAATCGTCGAAAGGGTTACAGGTCTATTATTCTCCCAACACGGACGAAAGCGCGCGTGCAGCGCAGATCACGCAGTCATACGCGAAAAAATATCTCGATCCGGCGAACGAACGGGAGACCAAGCAGGCGACGAGCGCGATCTACATTCTCAAGAGGATCCGGATTCCCGCCGTTCTGGTCGAGTGCGGGTTCCTCTCGAATGCGGAGGAACGTGCGCTGCTGGAGACGCCGGAGTACCGGCTGAAGGTGGCGGCCGTGTTGTTTGCCTCAACGGGGGAATATCTGCAGGTACAGGAAAAGGGACGTTAACGTCCCTTTTTGTAAAATTCGATGGCTTCGGTGATATAGTTTGTTGTGCCGGTGCCGTAGGCTTCCGCGTCAAACGCGGGATGTTCCGTACCGCAGCCGCAGGCACACCACTGTGCCGCCGCAGACTGTGCCGCCGGACTGTCCGGCGAATCGCCGCGCTTCATGCAGGCCGCGAATTCCGCGGCGATTTCCGCGGTACTGCAGCCGTCCGTGCCTTCTTTCGGATCAAAATACGGTTTGTTTTCGTACATATTCATACCTCACAGAAACAAAAATACCGGGGACTTGCCCCGGTATATTGTTTTCCTTTGGAGGTGAGGTTATTCCGAATGTACGGAACTTATTTCTGCTTCGGCTTATTTGCGGGCTTGACCGGCTGACTCTGCGGCGGCTTCAGCTCAAAGATGGAGAGCAGACGCATATTCTTGAAGCCGAGAAGGTAAGCGAGCGTACCGACAAAAATGCCAGGGAAGATGTACAGCAGGTGGATCAGCGGATTGTGCGGCGCAAAGTACGAGACGATGCCGGCGTACATGCCTTCCCAGAGGAGGCAGAGCGCACGTCCGATGACGTTCATGCTGACTGCCCATTCGTAGGTCGTCTTGAAGGGGTTGGAGATGAGAACGAGGATGGCGAGGATGAAGTTCGGAATGTTCGCGACGAGGGAGATCCACAGACCGGACCACGGTTTCGGAACCGCACGTCCGCCGTCGACCTTGATCCGGTCGTGACCGCCGCGTTCCCAGAGGACCGCATATACGAGGAACAGATAGAACATTGCCGCAAAGCAGCTCGAGAACAGCATGAGCCATGCCTTCTGACTCTGCGCGGCGGAGGCAGCAGCAACCACCATCAGTCCGAGGAACGTTGCGCCGAACTGATTCAGCAGAAGCTTGGATACAATTTTTGAGTTTTCGCTCCAGAATTCTTTCATAGGTACTCCTGAATTTTATAGGGGGATGTTTCTCGGGAAAACCTTTTTTGAAAAAAGGTTTGGAGGTTGCGAAGCAAACTCCGCCGAACCCCTTTCCAAAAAACTTCAGACAGGAAAGGGGCAGGGATAGCCGAAATTTTAAATCTATTTTAAAAATGATATTCATTGAATTTCGCTGTACCTATATTGTATTGTTTTTATGCTGCGATTACAAGAGATAACAGCGAAAATTTACAAAATATCCATTAAAACATTAAAGTTTGTTGTATAATAGAGTGTGATAAAACTTGACTGTGCGGGACGGCCGCACACATGGGGTGAAAACATTGCAGGATCACGAATTCATCGCGGAGTTCCCGAAGCTCATTCAGGATTTCGCAAACTATAAACTGGTCTATCAGGGATGTTCGCAGAAGACCGTGAACGAGTACCTGTTCGACCTGCGGACGTTCTGCCGCTACCTCAAGGCGTCGCGCGGGGGACTTCCCCTGACCGGCGAGGTCTTCGACGAGCTCATCATCACCGACCTCGATCAGAAGTTTTTTGAGGGCGTCATGACGTCCGAGATTTACTCGTTTCTTTCCTTTACTTATACAAAGCGGGAAAACGGCGTCAGCGCACGTGCGAGAAAGCTGTCCGCGATCAAGGGATTTTACAAATACTGCACGGCGAAGATGATGCTGTTTGAGACGAATCCCGCGATCAACATCGAAACGCCGAAGCAGAAAAAGACCCTTCCGAAACACCTGAGCATGGAGGAATGCGTGGATCTTCTGGACGCCGTGAAAAACGACGAGACGTCGAAAACGAAGGTGCGCGACTACTGCATTCTGACGCTGTTCCTCAACTGCGGGATGCGTCTGTCGGAGCTGGCAGGCATCAGCATGCCGGACATCGACCCGGAACTGCGTTCTCTCCGCGTGACGGGGAAGGGCGCAAAGGAACGCATCATCTACCTCAACGAGGCGTGTCGCGCCGCGATGACAGCGTATTTTCCCGTGCGGATCGCGACACCCGCGAAAAACCGCGGGGAAACGGCACTGTTCCTGTCAGGGCAGGGGAACCGCATTTCTGTGAAGACCATCCAGTGGATGGTCAAGAAATATCTCGGCGAAGCGGGACTGGAATATAAAAATTACTCCACGCACAAGCTGCGCCACACCGCCGCGACACTGATGTATCAGTCCGGGCAGGTGGACATCCGCGTGCTGAAGGACATCCTCGGTCACGAACAGCTCAACACGACGCAGATCTACACGCACGTTTCGAACGAACAGATGGAGGCGGCGATGAACAACAACCCGCTGTCCGATCTCGCCGCTCCGGAGACAACGACGTTCCATAAGATCGAAACGGAAGTTCCGCAGGAAGAGCCGCCGAAGAAAAAGCGCGGACGTCCGAAAAAATCCGAAAATACATAATTTATATAGTTCAAAGTTTTTGAAAAGGGGTTCGGGGAAAAACTTTTTCAAAAAAGTTTTTCCCCGGAAACTCCCATCTAAATAAATGGAGGTACATATGAAGAATATTCTTCTCCACACCGATTTTGTCGCTCCGAACTGGGACCAGACGACCGTTGTGGGCAACGGCCATTCGGGGATGTCCGTATACGGCATCATTTCCGAAGAAAAGGTCTGCCTGAACGAGGAAACCATCTGGGCGGGTGGTCCGATGGACACCAAAATCGACAAGTACGACGAAAAGATCAACCACATCCGCCAGCTTTTCCTGGAAGGAAAGGAATACGAAGCGGACTGCTGGGCGAGCGAAAACATGGGCGACTGTTTCAACCGCATCAAGGCGTACGAATATGCAGGCGAACTCCGTGTGAAGGTCCACACCGATGAGGACTGCACGAACTACCGCCGCGACATCGACCTTGAAAACGGTATCGCGACCGTCTCCTACGACAAGGACGGCACGTCCTGGAAGCGCGAATTCTTCGCGTCCTATCCGGCCGGTCTGCTCTGCGCGAAGTTCTCCGCCGGACGTGCGTTTGACGCGGAACTCGCGTTTGTTCGTGAAAACATCGTGAAGCTCGACGTACGCGACACCGATATCATCGCTTCCTGCGAAACCGCACAGGGCGGCAACAAATTCTCCGTCTATATGCGCATCGCGACCGACGGTACCGCAGCAGCGGACGGCACGTCCGTGAAGATCACCGGCGCGAACAGGATTGAAGTGTACACCGGCATTTTCACCGCGTTCAAGTACGACGACATTCTCTCCGCGTCTGCGGCCGTCATGCTCCGTGCCGACTGCGGCTGGGACGACCTTCTTGCGGAACACAAGGCGGACTTCTCCGCGATGATGAACCGTTCCGAACTCACCTTCGACGGCGATCCCGCTCTCGAAGAACTCTCCGTCGGCGCACGTATTGCACGTCTCCGCGACGATCCCGAAGCGGACGACCCGGCGCTGCTGTCTCTCTACTGGAACTTCGGCAAGTACCTGCTGATCTCTTCCAGCCGTCCGGGAACCCTTCCCGCAAACCTGCAGGGCGTCTGGTCCACCGGTCTCACCCCGCCGTGGAACGCCGACTACCACACCAACATCAACCTGCAGATGAACTACTGGCAGGCGGAACAGGTCGGTCTTGGCGACTGCACGCTGCCGCTGTTCGACTACATGAACAACTACCTCCTCCCCGGCGGCGAACGTGTTGCGCGTGAAAACTACGGTGTCGGCGGTATGGTCGTTCACCACCTCTCCGACATCTACTGCTTTGCGGCGGCTGCGGACGGTCTGTGGGGTCTCTGGCCGCTCGGCGGTGCATGGCTGGCGTTCCATATGTGGGAACATTACCTCTACACTCTTGACAAGGATTTCCTGAAGAATACCGCGTACCGCTACATCAAGTCCAATGCGGACTTCTTCATGGATTACCTCTTTGAAGGTCCCGACGGCTACATGCACTCCGGTCCGTCCACCTCTCCGGAAAACCGCTACTTCGTGGACGACGAACACACCAGGTGCGCGAACCTCGCGATCTCCCCGACCATGGACATCCAGATCATCGGCGGACTTCTTGACTTCTACTGCGAATGCGAAGCGATCCTTGGTATTGATCCCGAATCCGCGAAGCGCGCGGCGGACATCCGTGCGAAGATGCCTCCGATGCAGATCGGCAAACACGGTCAGCTCATGGAATGGCTCAAGGATTACGACGAACCGGAACCGGGTCACCGTCACATTTCCCACGCATTCGGTCTCTATCCGGCGGCGCAGATCACCCGCGACACGCCCGAGCTCTACCGTGCGATCGAAGTTACCCTCGACCGCAGACTGGCGCGCGGCGGCGGACACACCGGCTGGTCCCGCGCATGGCTCATCAACCTGTTTGCGAGACTCCGCAAGGCGGACAAGGCGTACGAAAATGTCCGTCTCCTGTTCACGAAGTCCACGCTCCCGAACCTGTTTGACAACCATCCGCCGTTCCAGATCGACGGCAACTTCGGCGGCGGTGCCGGAATCGGCGAAATGGTTCTCCAGAGCCACGAAGACGTGCTGTCCCTGCTTCCCGCGTTCCCGGCACATGTTTCCGGTTCCTTCACCGGACTGCGTGCGCGCGGCGGCGTGACGGTTTCCGCGGCATGGGAAAACGGACGCGTTACGAAGCTCGAACTGACGCCCGACCGTGCGGGTACCTATAAAGTGGAACTTCCCGGACGCGGCATCATTGAAGTGTACGCAGACGGAAAGACCGTTGTTGAATGCTGAATACCGATTTCTTTTCAGGGACACTTCCGGAAGGAAGTGTCCTTTTTTCTTTTTTACCTACCAAAAAACTGTGCAGAACGCACGAAGAATGACGTTTGTTTTGTTGTATTTGTATAAAAATTATGAAAAAAGTTTGTTTTGTCATTATTTTGTGAACAATTGATTTTTAAAATATGTGAACAACTTTAAAAATAGTGCAAAATAGTTAATATAACATGGGGATGCGAAAGTGTACTGCGCAGAATTGCTATATTTTCTGTTTTGAGATCAATCGGTCGGTTGCGGGGAACTGAAGAAAATGGAAAATATTGCGGTGGTGTTGAGTCTTGACAATTATCGGTTGAGAGCGTATAATAAGTACAGGAATTTTTGTTCAAACGGAAGTTCTTCATGGAATCGGTTTCAAGGAGGAGCATCCGTAATTTTTTTACATATTTATCAGGAGTAACGATATGAAAAACAGAATCATGTCCGCTCTTCTTGCAGCCCTGATGCTTTCTTCCGCAGCTGCGATGTCCGCATGCGGCGAAAGCGAAGTGAACTCCGAGACGACGGCGACCACAGACACGACGACTCCCACCGCCGGTGAAGCTGCAGAAGAAGTTGTGGAAGAAGAACTTTCCGACCTTGAACGCAGACAGCGCATCCCGGACAACCTTCCGGATCAGAAGTTTGACGGGGAAGGATTCCGCGTAATGAGCTTCGGTACTTCCGCCGGTTTTAACTACACAACCGAAATCTGGGTGGAAGAACTCAACGGTGACGCCTGCAACGACGCCGTTTACAACCGTAATGTAAAGATCGAAGACCGTTTTGATGTCAAAATCTCCGTTACCGAAGATGCCAACCCGCACAGCACGGTCAAAACCTTTGTAACCGCGGGTACTCCTGACTATCACATTGTCGGTTTCTATGACTATGTTACCTACACGCCGGTCAATGCGGGTGTTCTGATGAACTGGCTCGATGCTCCGTACGTCAATCTCGAACAGCCGTGGCACAACAAGCTGGCAAACGACGGCGCGACCATCAACAACAAGCTGTTCTCCATCTGCTCCGACCTTTCCATCACTTCCATGACCTACACCCATGCGATCTTTGCGAATACCGGTCTTCTCTCTGACTTCGGCTATTCCACCGACGACCTCTACGGTTTTGTCAAGGAAGGTACCTGGACCATCGACAAGATGATCGAAATGACTACTCCCATGTACATTGACGAAAACGGTAACGGTAAGGCAGATACGAACGACACCTACGGCTTCGGCTACCAGATCACCAATCCCGGTGACGTATGGCTGACCGCATTCGGCGAAAAGGTTTGTACCTACACTCCCGAGAACGGTATTGAAATCACCTTCATGAACGACAAGACCGTTTCCATCCTTGAGAAGCTCCTTGAATACCACTACAACTGCCAGGGCTTCACCAAGCTCGCAACCCAGTACGACGAAGAAACCTACTTCCTCGAAGAAAAGCTCGTTATGGCTCCGATGCGTTTCTCCGCAGCTTACAACAAGCTCCGCGAAATGGACGCCGTTTACACGATGATCCCGTTCCCGAAGTGGGATGAAAATCAGGAAGCCTACTACACCAACGCGGACGACAAATTCACCGTATTCGGTCTCCCGCTGACCTCCGCTCCCGAAATCGAATTCGTTTCCATCATCTTCGAAGCAATGTCCGCAGAATCCTACAAGACCGTATTCCCGGCATACTACGACCAGGCTCTGAAGGGCAAGTACTCCTCCGACGCGACCACCGCTGAAATGGTTGAACTCATCATGGCAGGCCGTGCATTCGACTTCTCCTTCCAGTTCGGTGAATCCTGCTTCCAGAGACTCCCGTACCTCATCCGTGACCATCTCGTCAACAACAACCCGAACCTCGCTTCCGCATACAAGAAGCTCGAAAAGGCTCTGAACAAGTCCATGGACAAGATCCTCGGCAAAGCATACGACCTTGAATAATTGAATAGAGATATGGTTTTCCGGGGAAGGAACTTTTTGAAAAAAGTTCCTTCCCCGGACCCCATCCTCAAAAACTTTCAGACAAATATAAAGATAAAGTTGGGTGCAGACTTTCAGAAACAACGTGCCGTCAACAGGACGGACATTGGTTCTAACGGTCTGCACCCAACTTTATCTGTATCTATAGTATAAAAGTTTTTGAAAGATGGGGGTGCAGGGGGAAGGAAACTTTTTTCAAAAAGTTTCCTTCCCCCTGCGAAAAACATTATTTCTTCAGCTTAGCTTCAGCCTTGAGGCGGAGTTCGGTGTTGAGGATTTTCTTGCGGAGGCGGAGGGATTTGGGGGTGACTTCGATGAGTTCGTCTTCGCCGATGAATTCGATGGCCTGTTCGAGGGAGAAGACCTTCGGGGGAACGAGGCGGAGCGCTTCGTCGGCACCGGCGGAACGGATGGAAGTGAGGTGCTTCTTCTTGCAGACGTTGAGGGCGATGTCGATATTCTTCGGGCATTCGCCGACGAGCATACCTTCGTAAACAGGGGTCTGTACGCCGATGAACATGACGCCGCGGTCCTGAGCGTTGAAGAGGCCGTAGGAGGTCGATTCGCCGTCTTCGCTGGCTACGAGGGAACCGGTGAAGCGGGTCACGATTTCGCCCTTATGCGGCTGATAGCCGTCGAAGAGGGTATTCAGGATGCCTTCGCCGCGGGTATCGGTGAGGAATTCGCTGCGGTAACCGAAGAGGCAGCGGGACGGGATGGAGTATTCGATCTTCATGCGGTCGCCGTGCTTGTTCATTTCGAGGAGTTCGCCCTTGCGCTGGCCGAGTTTTTCGACAACGGCACCGACGTATTCGTCCGGAACGTCGATGGTAACGTGTTCCATCGGTTCGCAGGTCACACCGTCGATTTCCTTGTAGAGAACCTTCGGGTTGGAGCAGCAGATTTCGTAGCCTTCACGGCGCATGGTTTCGATGAGGATGGAGAGGTGCATTTCGCCGCGGCCCGCAACCTTGAAACTGTCGGTGGTGTCGCCGTCGGTAACGCGGAGGGAAACGTCCTTGAGGGTTTCCTTGTAGAGACGTTCGCGGATCTGACGGGAGGTAACGAACTTGCCTTCGCGGCCTGCGAACGGGCTGTCGTTGACCTGGAAGGTCATTTCCATGGTGGGTTCGCTTACCTTGACGAATTCAAGGGGAGTCGGATCGAGCGGGGAAACGATGGTGTCGCCGATGGTGAGGTCTTCCGCGCCGCTGAAGCAGACGATATCACCCATGGAAGCGGATTCGACCTGCTTTCTGCCGAGGCCGTCGATGGTGTAGAGGGAAACGATCTTGGTCTTTTTGGGAGCCGCTTCTGCGTTGTGGTAGTTGACGATGAGCACTTCTTCTCCCTGATGGATGGTGCCGCGTTCGATGCGTCCGATACCGATACGGCCGACGTAATCGTTGTAGTCGATGGAGGAAACGAGGAGCTGAAGCGGTTCTTCGGCTTCGCCTTCCGGAGCGGGGATGTAGTCGATGATGGTGTCGAAGAGGACGTCGAGGTTTTCACCGGGTTCGTGGGGATTCACGGTCGCGGTGCCGGTACGGCCGCTGCAGAAGAGCATCGGAGAGTCGAGCTGTTCATCGGTCGCGTCAAGTTCGAGGAGGAGTTCGAGAACTTCGTCCGGAACTTCGTCGAGACGTGCGTCGGGACGGTCCATCTTGTTGACAACAACGATGACGCGGTGACCGAGTTCCATCGCGCGCTGCAGAACGAATCTGGTCTGCGGCATCGGACCTTCCGCGGAGTCAACGAGCAGAATAACGCCGTTTACCATCTTGAGAATACGTTCCACTTCACCGCCGAAGTCTGCGTGGCCGGGGGTGTCGATGATATTGATCTTGATGCCGTTTCTTACAACGGATGTGTTCTTCGCGAGGATTGTGATTCCGCGTTCGCGTTCAAGGTCGCCGGAGTCCATTACACGGTCACGTACGACTTGGTTTTCATGATAAGTGTCGCACTGTTTGAGCATCTGGTCAACGAGGGTCGTCTTACCGTGGTCAACGTGCGCGATAATAGCTATATTACGAAGGTCTTCTCTGATCAAAACAGTATGCTTCCTTTCGTATTCATAAATTTTTTATAAAATATCTCAGCAATTTTCAATTATATCACACAAACGGTCAAAAAGAAAGAATCACGGGGCAAAAAAATGAATTTCAGCGTTTTACACTTTCAAAAGTGGCAGAGAAGGGATCCTCTTGTCTAATTTTCTTCCTCCCAGAATTCTTCAAGCATCGTCCGCATCGAATGTACGTCGCCGGTGTACCGCATATGCCGCCAGTGCTTCGGAAACAGAACTTTCATTCCCGGTTCGCCGAGACGGTCGTCGATGAGGAGGACCATGCCGCGGTCGTTTTCGGAGCGGATGACACGTCCGGCGGCCTGGAGGACTTTGTTCATGCCCGGACAGACGTAGGCGAAGTCGCGGCCGCGTTCGGTCTTTTCGTCGTAGTAGACGGACATGATGTTCCGCTCGGCGGAGAGCTGCGGCATGCCGGTACCCACAATGATCGCGCCGATCAGGCTTTCGCCCGCGAGGTCGATGCCTTCCGAGAACATCCCGCCGAGAACACAGAAACCGATCGTCCATGCGCCGTCGGTCTCACCGACAGCGGCGCGTTCGTGGAAAATATGGATGAACCGCTCGCGTTCACGGTAGCTCATCCCCGGCTTCTGCATCACGATGGCCGCTTCCGGCATTACCTGCCGGAACAGACGGCAGACGCGTTTCATATAATCGTAGGAAGGGAAATAGACAAGATAGTTTCCCGGACGCACGGAAACCGCTTCCGCGATCACTTCCGCGCAGTCTTCCGCCGTTCCGCGGCGATCCGTGAACCGCGTGCTGATCGAGTCGTACGCGATCAGGCACAGGTTGTTCCGCTCGTACGGCGACTCCAGCTCCAGCGTGACCGCTTTTTTCATCCCCGTTACTTCGCGGAAATACTCTATCGGCGAGAGCGTCGCCGAAAACAGGATCACCGACCGCGCGATCTTGGTCATTGCACGAAGAATCCCCGACGGATCCAGACACAGGATTTCCGCCGTAACATCCCCGCCTTCGCGGGAAGCGAAGAACCGGAATTTTTCGTCGAAAAATCCCGCCGCAAAGACGAATTTCGACAGTTTCGCATACGGTTCCGTCAGAACTTCCGAAGCGTCCTCACCCTCGCGGATGATCTGCATCATCAGCTTTGCCATCTCCGACGCCGCACGGACAAGCGCGTCCGGTACCCGTCCCGCCTCGAAAAATCCGCCGGAAATTTCTTCGCCGTCCGCACCCTGACGGTAGTATTCGTTTTCCACACATAACCCGGTTACTTCCGCCATCGCGTCGCAGAGATTGCCCGATGCTGCCTGAAACTCCGCGTCTTCGAGAAAATACGTCTCACACATTTCCGCGATTTCACGGAGGTTTTCCGTCGTCAGAACCGCCGAGTATGTGTTCCGTGTACGGTCGGGAAGGTTGTGCGCTTCGTCGAACAGGAACGCGTATTTCTCGCCCGCACGGTTCTTTACGTCCTTGAAATACCGCTTGAACCGGATGTTTTCGTCGATGGCGTAGTTGTAGTCGCATACGATCAGTGTACAGTATTCCGACAGATCCAGCGACAGCTCGTACGGACAGACGCGGTAGGTTTCCGCCGTTTTCCGGACGCGGACTGCCGTGAAAATGTTGTCGCCGGAGTGGAGAAGATCGGACAGTGCGTCCAGTTCCCGTTCGCGGTAGGACGTGGTCGTTTTGCCGAAGTCGTCGGAAATGCTGTCGAGTTTTTCGCAGAAGCGGCATTTCATCCGCAGATTCAGTTCCGGATCTTCCCGTTTGCCCGGGCAGACCTGTTCCTTCGCCTGGATCATCACCGCACGGAAATGCGGGACGTGCTTCACGATTTCCCGTGCCGCGTCGAGAGCGGCGATGCCGGTGACATTTTTGGCGGTGAAGTAGAAGATCCGGTCGATTCTGCCCGTACCGGTCGCCTTGACCGCCGGGTAGAGCGCCGAGATCGTCTTGCCGATGCCGGTCGGTGCGGAAACGAGCAGGGAAGTGCCGTGCGACATCGCACGGTAGGCTTCCTTGACGAACTGTTCCTGTCCCTCGCGGATCGTCCGGTATGGGAACGGCATATTTTTGACTTCTTCCGGATAGAGGGAATGCCGTTCCGCCGCGATCCGGATGAATCCCGCTGCACGTTCCATCAGCGCATCGAACATCCGCAGGAGGAACATGTGCGTGAATACGGCGGTGAATGTCACCTTTGCGCCGTTCGAGCGGCGGACGTAGGTGAGTCGGATCCGTACATCCGGCAGTCCCGCGGATTCTGCGAGAAGGTGCGCGTAGATGCACGCCTGTGCGAAATGGGCTGGGTCGGAAAAGGGGGTGAGCGAGTTTTCGATGTACCCGACGGTCTTGAGTTCCTCGACTGTATGAACGGTGCCGTCGAAGGAGATAATATCCGCGTAGCCCTGCACGCTTACGGTGATCCCGCCGACGGCGGTGGTCTTTTCCAGCGGTACTTCCGTATGGACGGAGACAGTGCTGCCGGACTGCACAGCGATCGTGACATTGTCCGTCTCGATGACGTTGTGGAGAGCGGTGCCGTGACGCGCGGGCAGAAGACCGGATTCGTCGGCGCAGTCGTAGGTGTCGGGCGTGACGGTGGTTTTTGTAAAGCCGAATTTGCGCATAAGGATCCCGGGGTTTTCGCGCTGGAACGCGTAGGAAGCCAGCTCAGTGACGGTGAGCAGCATGGTGTTGGCGTCGCGGTCGTACTTCATGAAAAACCTCCGGAGGGGATGAGTGAAATAATTCCCCGAAGGGGAATTGTGAAATTCACGCTTTGCGTGAGTGAAATATGCCTTCGGCATGTGAAATATTCCGACGGAGTCGGAATGTTAAGGTGGAAAAACGCTGAAGCGTTTTTCGATTATTTTAAATAGTATAGCATAAAAATTGCGTTAAATCAACACGGGTGTCCGATCCTATAAAAATCCATTCTCCAAAATCTTGCTTTTTCTTCCCTGTAGTGTTATAATAAACTATATTTCTTTTTTATTTGAAAAGGTTTTTGAAAGGGGTTCGGGGAAAACTTTTTCCTCAAAAAAGTTTTCCCCGAGAAAAATAAAATGATTCTCGACAGAAAAGAAACCACGGTTGCGTACCGGTGTCCGGAATGCGGTGCGAGCGTGATGAGTATGGTCGGTATTTTTGCGCTGACCGCCGATATGATCCGTCTGAAGTGTCCCTGCGGCGGATCGCAGATGGAGATTGTGTACACGAAGGACAAGAAGATCCGGCTGAACGTGCCGTGCTTCCTCTGCCCGACGCCGCACAGCTACATGATGTCGTCGTCGATGTTCTTCGACCGGGAACTGTTCGCGCTGCCGTGCAGTTACTCCGGTTTTGACATCTGCTTCATCGGACGGCAGGATAAAGTTGCCGACGCTATGCAGGAATCCGAAAAGGAACTGCTTGAGATGCTTGAGGAATCCGACATCGATGTGGAAACGCTGCTTCACAGCGTCGACCGCGAAAAGAAGCCCGAGCTGACCGACCCGCAGGTGCTGGACATCGTCATGTACGTCATCCGCGACCTCGCGGACGAAGGCAAAATCACGTGCAGCTGCCCCGACGGCGGCGACTACGACGTGGAAATCTTCGACGACCATCTCACCGTGAAGTGTAAACAGTGCGGCGACAGTCTCGACATTCCGACAAACAGTCTCACCGCGGCGAACGATTTTCTCGCATGCGAGAGTCTCGATCTGGAATAAGCAGGAACACATTTCCGGCGGGCGCATACCATGATATCAGGACGGCAGACGAAGCCGCCCGGAAATCAAACGAAACGAAAGAACCGGAGGTTCATATCATGGGATGCTTCTGCAACATTTTTGAAAACGATACCCTTATCTGGATCATTGTCATTATTCTCCTTCTCGCGATCCTCAACTGCTCCTGCTGCGGCTGAGTCACGGACAAAGCAAAACAGACGTACCTTCGGGTACGTCTGTTTTTTATGCTTTCTGGGGGTTAGATGGTGTATTCTTCGCACGTTTCGATATCAAAACGGCGGAATTCTCCGTTTTCGTACACCATGACGCTGTGTGCGCTGCCGTTCTTCGGGATGGAGACCGAACCGGGATTCAGGTACCGCACGCCGTCCTTCACAAAATCGTGCGGAATGTGCGTGTGACCGGTGAGATAGACGCTGCCTTCCGCCATCTTCGGTTCCTCACGGTGTCCGTGGGAGAGGTACATCGTCGTCGTGCCGTCGAAAAGGACCGCATAATCGGGCGTCACGGGGAAGTCGAGCATCAGCGAATCGACTTCCGCTTCGCAGTTGCCGCGTACGGCGATGATTTGGGCGGCGAATTCGTTCAGCATCGGCGCAACTTCCTTCGGAGCGTAGTCACGCGGCAGATCGTTGCGCGGACCATGGTAGAGAATATCTCCGAGCAGCACCAGCTTGTCCGCGCCGCACTTCTTATAAAAGTCCAGCGCCAGCTTCGTGTAATAAGCCGACCCGTGCAGGTCGGATGCAATCATCAGCTTCATAATATTTTATATTCCTATTTATTTAAAAAGGTTTTGGAAAGGGGTTCGGGGAAAACCTTTTCCTCAAAAAGGTTTTCCCCGAGAAACTAAATTATTTCAGATTGAACTTTTCGATCTTTTCGCGGAGGAAGTTTACGGCGAGTTCGATGTCTGCAACGGGGTTGCCGCCGACTTCACGTTCGATGGTGAGGAAGCCGTTGTAGCCGGTTGCGGAGAGAGCGGGGAGGTAAACGTCGAAGTTTACGTCGCCTTCGCCGAGGGGAAGTTCGAGGTACTTGCGGCCCATTTCGAGCATTGCCTTGTGTTCCTTTGCTTCTTCGCCGATCGCAACTGCTTCGTCAACCTTCTTCTTCAGCATGATGCCGTCCTTTGCGTGGGTGTGAACAACGTACTTGCCGATGTACTTGAGAGCGTTTTCCGGACGGTCGTCCACGCACATAACGAGGTTTGCGGGGTCGAAGTTTACGCGAACGCCGCCTGCACCGAGAGAATCGAGGAATTCGCCGAGAATCTTACCGGTTTCGGGACCGGTTTCAACTGCGAAAGCAGCACCTACGGAATCCGCGTATTCAGCGAGTTCACGGCAAGCCGCACGCATGATTTCCTTGGTTTCGCATTCTTCTTCCGGAACGGTACCGATGTGGGTGGTAACAACGTTGCATTCGAGCTTCTTTGCGAGGTCGAGAACTCTCTTGGACTTTTCAACGTAGATCTTGTTGTTGTCCGGGTTCATGAAGCCGTGGCCGAAGTCGCCGCAGAGTGCGGAGAATACGAGACCGTTGGACTTTACGATGTCGAGGGTTTCGCGGATCTTTTCTTCGGTCATGTTTTCAGCAGCAAGTTCGCTGCCGGTGGTTGCGTAAGCCTGAAGGCCTTCGATACCGAGAGAAGCTGCCTTCTCTACGCCGCCTCTGAAACCAAGACGGAAGGATTCAACCATTGCGCCAATTTTCATTTGTCAAGTCTCCTTTTATATGGAAATTTAAATTTTTTCGTGTTTTACTTTTTGCGCAGTTTCTGTTCGCGTACATCAAAGCCGCGGAAATTCAGCGGGATGAATTCGCCGAGGATCCGGCTGATGATGCGGTCGGAATAGCGCTTGCGCAGCTCGTTCTGCGACAGGTTCGTGTTGATGATCGTTGATTTGTGCATCATGATGCGGGTGTTGATGATGTTGTACAGGCACGACAGCGTGAAGTTGTTCGTGACTTCGCAGCCGAGGTCGTCGATGATCAGCAGGTCGCAGTCCGTGTAGCGGTCAACGTCTTCGCCGGTCTCGCTGTTGTAGCCGTTGTTCCCGAAGCGTTTCGCTTCGAAATCCCCGAACAGGGTGATCGAAGATTCGTAGACAACGTATGCGCCCTTTTCGATGAGAATGCGTGCGACGGCGGAGGACAGATGCGTTTTGCCGAGTCCCGTTGCACCGATGAAGAGGAAGCTGTCCGACTTTCCGGGGACGAAATTGTTCGCGAACTCCCAGAGACGGATCGCATTCTGCTTCATTATTATTTTATCATCTTTTTCGTAATAGTCAAGAGAAAAAGTTTTAAAAGATTGGGTTTCTACGAGAGAATACAGCCCCGAGGCTTCGAGCGCGGCAACGACCAGTTCTTTCCGGAGGCATTCGCACATATTGACGTCCACATAACCGGTGTCGGAGCACTTCGGGCAGAAGTATTTGATGTCGCAGTAGTCGGCGGGATAGCCGTGTTCGGCGAGAAGCTGGCGTTTGCGGTCGACGAGCGCGTCGTATTCGGCGTGGACGATGTCGACGCCCGCTTCGGCATCGGGAGCTCCGATGGCGGCCGCCATGATTTTCAGACCGGTGCGGGAGAGCTGTTTGTCGATCTCACCGAATTCGGGGATCCGAGCGGAGACCTCGGCGACGTGGCGTTCGTACATGCCGATGGCGCCGGCGCGGTGTTCGGCGATCTTCTGTTTTGCCTGGCGGATAGTATCACTGCGGCTCATTCGGTTTCTCCTTAAATTAAAAACAAAACATTGTCAGACAGAAAGTTTTGATCGACCTTTTTTAAAAGGTCGCGGGGTCTTGGAAGATCCTTCGGATCTTCAGCAGAGCCCTGAGTCGCCGTCCGCAGACGGCGAAATACCCTGGCGTGAGAAGCGATTCTTCTCTTTTTGGTTCTTTTTCTCTCTTCAAGAAAGAAGAGAAAAAGAACAGAGATGCTTTGGTATCCAAAATTTTATAATTATTTCTTCGCGTCCTCACCGTAAGAACGCTGCAGAGCCGCTTCAAAGAAGCTGTCGGTCGAAAAACTCGTTCCTGCGGGAACTTCCTTCGGACGGTTCGCGGCACGCTGTGCTTCTGCCGCTTCCACATCGTCCACCGTTTTCAGACCTGCCGCATACCAGTTTTCCAGTACGGCGTTGGCGTAATTCATGGTAGGTTCCTTTGTCTTTTCCACCGTTACTTCGTATGCCGCGTGGATCATTTCACGGCCGAAGCCGTATTTGTCGACCCAGTTCGCGATAAAATCGCGCTCTTTCTTGATCAGGCTTCGCTTGCCGATGCCGAACAGATCGCGTATGTAATGCTCCATCGACGCCCGCTGTTCGATCGCGCCAAGTTCCTCTTCGAGTGCCGCGTACGTGATAATGTCGCGGTCGAATAAATCCAGCGCCATCTTTTCCACATACCGCACCGACTTTTTCTGCATGTTCGCCGCATGCGAACAGAGCAGGAGGATGTAGTCCGGCGTCAGCGACAGATGATCCACCAGTCCGATGATGATCGCCGTCTCCGCCGCGTTGAACATTTTGCCGAGCGTCTGCTGACAGGAATCCAGCAGTTCGGAACTGCCGTGCGTTCGCTCCATCACCGACGCGATTTCGTCCGAGGAATAGTGCGGCAGTACCGGCGCCGCCATTACCTTTTTGCCGTCCTTCATGACCTCACGCTTCTTTTCGGCGGCGGTCATCGTGCTGTCCGCACTGCTCTCGAGCGTCAGCGCGCCGTACGATTCCCATGCGGAGATCGCACGACGGAGCGCATTTTCGGTCATGTCCAGTTTCGCCGCCAGCTCGGAGACGGTGAACTCCCGCTCCAGCATCACGGCGAGCAGAACCCGGAGTTCGTCGGCGGTGGCTGTGGATAACTTTTCGGAAACCACCTCTGCGGGAAGGCTCAGAATTTCATGTTTGTATAAGGGGATTATTTTCATACGGTATATATAAAATCTCGTTTCGTCGGGGTGGTCCGCACGATTATTCAGCCGATTTCGCTGTTGTCCGCCGTTTTTGGCGGCGAACAGGGAAAAAAACGGAGAAAAAACGTCGGATCCGGCCGTAATATGAATATACTTTAAAGACAAACAAAATGCAGAGTGAATAAAGGGTGAATAAACATTCGTGTGTCGGAAACTCTCGGAACTTGGGATAACCTTTTCCACAGGTTGTTGAAAACTATGTGGAAAGGTCAGGACAAACCGTTAGTTCCGGAGGGAATCCATGTATTCTTCCGCTGCTTCGTCGGACGCGAACGCGTTCAGCGACAGATCTGCCGTCATGCCGAGTTTGTACATGTAGTACCCTTCGGCGGCGGTCATCGCCGCGTTGTCGCCGCACAGTTTCAGTGACGGCACGATGAACTTCACGCCGTACTTCGCACAGGTCTCGCCGACCGCTTTGCGGAGATGGGAGTTCGCTGCAACGCCGCCCGCCATGACAAGGGTCTTCGTTCCGGTCGACTTCAGTGCCGCCGCGAGCTTTTTCGTCACGCCGTCACAGACGGTGCGTGTGAACGCCGCCGCGATCTCGCAGCGCTTTTCGTCGGGCAGGGTGTCGCTCTTCGCCTTCTGCTTTTCGGTGTGGATGTAGTTGATGACAGCCGTTTTGAGGCCGCTGAACGAGAAGTCGAGCGTGTCGTCCGCAACGGCGGGGGACGGGAATTTCAGGGCGTTTTTCGCTTTCGGATCGAAGAGTTCCATGCCCTGTGCCGCGAGTTTGTCCATTGCGGCGCCGCCGGGATAGGGAAGTCCCATCACGCGGCCGACCTTGTCGAAGGCTTCGCCGCACGCGTCGTCGCGGGTTCCGCCGATCTCGTTGAAGGTGGCGTAGTCGGATACTTCGTACAGGGATGTGTGGCCGCCGGAGACGACGAGCGCGAGATACGGGGGCTTCAGGTCTTCGTTTTCGAGATAAGCGGCGGCAACGTGTGCCTCGATGTGGTTGACGGGGATGATCGGGACGTTCAGCGTCATCGCGAGGGATTTCGCAAAGCTGACACCGACGAGAAGGGAACCGATCAGACCGGGCGCAAAGGTCACGGCAATGGCGTCGATGTCGGAGAAGGAGATTCCGGCGGTTTCGACGGCTTCGCGGGACACGTTGGAAATCGCTTCGCAGTGTGCACGGCTGGCGATTTCGGGAACGACGCCGCCGTAAAGCGCGTGTATTTCGATCTGGGACGAAACGACGTTCGAGAGGAGCGTGATCTTGTCGTCTTCGGCGCGGATGACCGCCGCCGCAGTTTCGTCACAGGAACTTTCAATGGCAAAGATGTACATAGGAAATGAAGTTTCTTGGGGAAAACTTTTTTGAAAAAAAGTTTTCCCCAAACCCCTTTCAAAAAACTTTAATCTGGGTATGGGTTAGGGTTAGTCCGCGGCGATCGTTTTCCGCATGATGACGGCGTTTTCGACCGGCTTGCTGTAGTAGCGTTTGCGGATGCCGAGGATTTCAAAACCGTTTTTGTCGTACAGGTGACGTGCGGCGGCGTTGGATTCGCGGACTTCGAGGTAGAAGTCGCACACGCCGTCTGCGGCTCCTTCGGTCAGCATGGCATCCATGAGGCGCTGGCCGATGCCGTTTTTACGTGCGGAGGTACGTACGGCGATGTTGAGGATCTCACCTTCGTCGCCGTACCACATCAGGCAGGCGAAGCCGGCAAGGGTATTTCCGTCCGTTTCGTCCACGGCGGCGAAGACGGTAATGTTCGGGGAAGCGAAGGCTTCTTCGAAGCTTTTTTCCGACCACGGACAGGTGAACGCCTCATTTTCGATGTCGAGGATGTCGGGGAGCATGGACGGTTCTGCGTGAAGGATGGTCATTTTTGTTCTCCTTCTTCCGGGAAGTCAAAGCCGAACGCAGCGCGGAGCGCACGGTCGATGTCGGCGAGACAGGCTTCGTAGCGGGCGAGGTTCCCGCCGTACGGGTCGGAAATTTCCGAGGGCATCACGGCGATTTTGGAAGCGTACGCGGGGAAGCGGAGCATGAGCTGCATTGCGTGGGACGACGTGACTCCGACGACGACCGCGGCGTTTTTTATCATATCCGCCGTGACGGTGCGGGAAATGTGGGATTTGTAATCGTTGTCCGGCTTGCGGGAGGGAACGTCGGCGTGTTCGAGCGCACGGACGGCGTTTTCTGAGATGGGGGAACCGTCCGCCATCAGCCCTGCGGAGACGGCATGGCGGGTGAGTCCTGCATAGCGGTCATTGAACAGGGCGGCACACATGGGGGAACGGCAGGTATTGCCGGTGCAGACAAACAGGACGGTATCTTTCGGGATGACATCGCCGTCTGTTTTTGCGGGAAGGGTATCAAGTTCGGGGGAAATCATGGGAGAATACCTCCGTTAACCTTTGGCACTGGGGATGAAGTCCGCGAGCGTGTCGCCGATCATGACGCTGTGCTTGGTGTTTCGGTCGTAGAGGAAGATCCCCTCTTCAAACTCGCCGTAGGTGAGGTTGTAGTAGATGTGGGGGTATTTTTCCTCGGAGTAGAATTTGAGTTCGTAGGTTTTGTAGGCATCGATGAGAGGCCATTCGGCGTAGGTACCGTTTGTGAAGAGGTCGATGACCTTGTTGATGACAGCCTGGTCGTCGACGGTATTGATGCTGACGGTGACGCTTTCGCCTTCGGTGACGTAGATCTTGGTGGGTTCCAGTTCCGCGAGGGTGGGAAGGGTGGAGGCGTCGGAGTAGAAAATGGTGGTCGCGCTTCCGGCGTAGGCCTGCGTGAGCCATTCCTTGGGATCGAGACCCTTGATTTCGTAGAGGGTCATGTCGGACTTTTCGTAATAGCCGTAGGCTTCGCCGACGGAGACGGGTTCGTAGTTGGTGGGGGCGGGGGTATAGGCGAGGCGGAGACGCTTGTTGATCATCTGACCGTCCTCGTATTTGAGATTAACGAGCGTGCCCGAGCAGGAGGAAAGGAGGAGGACAGCAAGTCCGAGGGACACACTTTTTGCGAATTTATTCATGAAATGGCAACTCCGTTCATAGACATAGGATTGTGCGGGGGGAAGATCAATAGCCGGTTTTACCGGAAAGGCTGTCGTCGTCGGTGATCCAGTCGAGGGTATCGATGACGCGGTAGGTGTCGGCGGTGTCGCGGATGTACACCTTCGCGATGCCGGCGTTGAGGATGAGCTTTTTGCACATCATGCAGGAATTGGTGTCCGGAACGACGGAACCGTCCGCGGGATCGGTACAGCACATATAAAGAGACGCGCCGAGCATATTCTCGCGTGCAGCGGCGATGATGGCATTGGCCTCGCTGTGGACCGACCGGCAGAGTTCATACCGTTCCCCGCGCGGGATCTGCAGTTCTTCTCTCTGGCAGAAGCGGAGGTCGGAACAGTTCTTCCGTCCGCGCGGCGCGCCGTTGTACCCGGTCGAGATGATCACGTCGTTCTTCACGATGATCGCCCCGTACCGCTTCCGCAGACAGGTACTCCGCTCCGAAACGGTCTGTGCTATATCAAGATAATAGTTTTCTTTCGTAACTCTTCCCATAGATCATTTCTCTCATTACAGTCAGGATTTTTTGATATACATAATTATTATACTATATCCCCTGTGAAAAAACAAGGGACAATGGTGAAATGGGAGTGAATTTTGGGGTGGGGGAGAGTGTACAGGGGTGGAGTTTCCTGAGAGGAACCTTTTCGGAGGAAAGGTTCCTCTCAGACTCTCCTCCAAACCTCTTAAATAGAGGGGGATTTATTGTGGAGTACGGCTGAAATCGTTCGATCCGTAGCCATATAGTCATAAAGATCATGAGGAATAGTGAAGCGACTTCTCAAAACTCCGTTTTGTTCAGCGCTCGACCCTTCCGTAACCTCGATCTAGTACGCCCTTTTAGAATTCAGCTACTGTAAGTATAACACCGCACTCCTTGGCTGCCGCCGTTCGTGCTTTGCGTTTGTGCAAACTTGACGTCAGCGGACAGAACTGACAGAAGCGAGGACGGCGACAGCCAAGCCGAGCGGGCA
>JAFQFS010000118.1 GCA_017398585.1 Clostridia bacterium | reverse complement strand
TACTTCTTCAGCAGCGGGTTCTTCTGCGGGAACTTCTTCAGCGGGAGTTTCTTCTACTGCAGGAGCCGGTGCGGGTTCTTCCACAACTTCTTCTGCTGCTCCATAAGTCGGGTTGGTGCCGTCTACTGCCTTACCGTAAAGTTCTACTTCTGCAACGTCACCGGGGGTGGTGTAGTTGATGTAACGGAAGTAACGGTCACCGGTGTTGTCAGCTTCTTCGATTTCGTCGGATACGTCAAGGAAGGTAACTTCGCCTGCTGCTTCAACGCTGAGGAAGAGAGCAACTGCGTCGCTGAAGTCTTCTTCGTTTGCGCCTTCAATGGTACCGCCGTTGAAACGGTCAGCCCATGCGTCACGCGGATGGATCACGATCTTGGTGAGGATCATTTCTTCACCTGCGTCGATACCGCACCAGCCGTCGCCGGTTCCGAGCGGGTCGAAGAAGGTGTTTACGTCGCCGTCAAATGCTGCGTCACGGCCTGCTGCTGCGTTGCCGCCCCAGCCTTCTTCAAGACCGATGCGTTCGCCGTTGATGAGAACGGAACCTTCCGGAACAGCAGTGCCGGATGCCGGATATGCTGCGGGAGCCGTGGATTCTACGGTGTCTGCTGCCTTACGAGCGACTACTTCCCAAATGGAGTTGCCCCATTCGGTGTTTCTCTTGGTGCAGTTGATCTTGATGAAACGTGCGGTTGCGGGAGTCCATTCGTGAACTGCGATGCAGTCTGCGGATGCGGGAGAGGTACCCTTGGTGTTGCCGGTTACGGTTGCGCGAACGTCCCAGGAAGTGCCGTCAGAGCTGGTTTCGATGGTGTAGTCCTGCGCACATGCGGTTTCCCAGTGGATTTCTACGTAGCCGATCGGAAGGGGCTGGCCGATGTCGATGATGATGTGAGCATTGTCGTCGGTGTTGGAGGACCAGCGGGTTGCGAGGTCGCCGTCGATTGCCATGTCACCGGTGTTTGCGCCTTCGGTTTCAAGACCTGAAACTTCGGTAACTACTGCGCCTGCGCAGAGGTTCTGGAGTGCGGGTTCGTCTGCTGCCGGTGCTTCTGCTGCCGGAGCGTCTGCTGCGGGAGCGTCTGCTGCGGGAGCTTCTTCGTCAACCGCTACAGCAACGTCTGCCTTGACGAGTTCTACATGACCGAGCCACATGGTGTCGGACCAGTAAGGCATGTTCGTCCATTCAACCCAGGAAGTCCAGGAGTCACGGGCGCCGTCGCCTTCGAGGTCATTGTTGAAGGATGCGTTGTAGCCGAATACATGACCTGCCGCGGGAGTGAGACCCTGGGTCTGCCACGGAATCGAGAATTCTACAACATAAGTGCCGTCGCCGTTGATAACTGCGCCGGTTTCGTTTACAAGGTCAGGAGCCTTGTTGCCGCCGTAGGTGTTGTACGGGCTGAGTGCGAGCTGATAGTCGCCTTCGAGCGGATAACCCATTTCATCGGAATAGGTTTCGGATACCCAGAAGTCGATGGAGTCGGTGGTGGTGGGATTTGCTTCCTGAAGAGTGGTGGGGTCATTTACGACGCCGAGGAAGTAGAGGTTATCTTCGTCCCAGAGGATCTTGGTGTAGCCGGAGATGCCTTCGCCGTCACGGTCGCCCGGCCAGGTGGATTCCTGAGCTGCGGTAGCGTCCCAGATTGCGTCGATCTTACCGTCGATCACGGGCTTGATGCCTGCGTAGTTGGCGATGGAGTCATATTCGGTTGCCGGGAGACCGGACGCGGATGCGCCGCCTTCCATAGCGGGGATGGTGCCTTCCGGAATGCCGAGACCCTTTACGACAACGATGTTGTCAACGGTACCGAGGATGGAACCGCCGGACTTGAGGCAGATTTCGGAATAGTCTTCGGATGCCCAGGTGAACTGATCCCAGCCGGCTTCATCGGTACCGGAGATCAGAACGCCGTTCATATAAACTTCAGCGTAGCCGCCGGAGTTGGAAACGCGCATTTCGTAGCGGATGGTCTTGCCTGCGATAACGTTTTCAGCATCGGTGTAAGCGAGACCGAAGAGACGGTTGGAAATCGCGCCGTCATCCTTGGCGGTGAAGAGCGGAAGACCCTGATAACCGCCGTTGGTGTCCATGTTCGCGCTCCAGGTGCCTACGAAACGGTTCTGCCAGTCGGCATAACCCTTCATACGCATGTGGAGGGAGTTGTAGGTGTTGCCCACTTCTCTGTCGTAGTTGAGAAGCATTGCGAGGTAACGTGCGGTGTCGCCGGATTCGAGAAGGGTGAAGTCGTAGCCGACGGTGTAGTCGCCCTGGTTTACTTCATCCATCACGGATGCGGGAACAACAACGGTGTAGGAGTCGTTGCCGCCGAGGTTGTCAACGGTGAGAGCGCCGTTTTCAATGGTGTAAGTGGAGGTGTTGGTGGTAAGGGTTTCCACGATTTCCCAGCCGAGATCGTCGTAGGAAGCAACGTTATCGAATGTCTGAAGATATACGATATCGCCGTCCGCAGCCGCGGTCGGAAGAACCATGGTACCTGCTGCGAGAACCGCCGCAAGCAGTGCGCTGAAAATCTTCTTCATAGTTTTTTCTCCTTTGCTTGAATTTTGGTCTTTGAAGATAGATAGACGTATGTATTATATAACAAAATATTCCGAAATGCAATAGACTTAAAATTTTTCGTCAGAATTTCATCGACAAAATCCACATTAAATATAGATCCGGATAATTAAACTTGCTTAAATAACACAAAAATACGCATATACATCATGAATCAAATATTAACTACACCTTTCATTATTCCCGTTTTCCGCAAATGAAGATAAAAAAGGACGCACATGAAGTGCGTCCTTCGATCCGTTCGCGTTATCCTTTTCTGGTAAGCAGATATCCCATGGCGGAAAACATCACAATGACCGCCGCGATCACGCTGAGATCAAACGTCTGCGGTACGGCTCCTGCCGCTGCGAAAAGTACGGCTTCGGTTAAATACGTCATGTCGGTGGTTTTCCTTTCTCAAAAGTCTGCTCCGTGAGACAGCCGACGATTATTATACCGTACTCTCCCGGAAAAAGCAAGACCCCGGAGGAATTTTTTCCGGATTTTTCATCCGGTTCCGTTTAACGTCCGATGTACGCCCCCCAGGCCGTCTTACCGTCCGCGTCGGTGACTTCGACGCGGACGAACGTTTCGTTC
The DNA here is from genome assembly GCA_017398585.1 of Clostridia bacterium. Lineage (GTDB taxonomy): Bacteria > Bacillota > Clostridia > Oscillospirales > CAG-272 > UMGS1696. The sequence continues at coordinate 26,182 of JAFQFS010000118.1, read as the reverse complement.
GTCATTTTGAAGCTCGCCTGCGTGATTCCGTGACCGACGTCCGCGCGGTGTCCGCACCACGCCGTATCCGTGAAATAAACAACGGATTCCGCCGGCGAACAAGTGACGTTCACGGCGTCGCCGTCCTTCGTGACTTCGAGGAACGGCCCCTGAGTCGCGAAGAACCGTCCGGCGCGGATGGCGTCAAGGATCGCTTCACGCGTGCATTCCTCCGCCTGCACCATGATATAACTCAGGCAGGCATCCGCTTCGTACCAGTGCGTGTCGTCGGTCGCAACGTGCTTCGTGAAGTACCCGCGCGCCGCCATGAGGTCGAGAACGATCCCCGAATACGGACGGCAGTTGCGCGGCAGACCGGATACAGAGTTGTAGATCTCGGTCACGTCCGCGCCGAACAGAGGCATCACTTTCCCGTCAACGACGGGCAGAAGCTGCTCGCAGGTATTCATCGACCATGCTGGATGCGCCAGACTCGCGATGCCCCCGCAGCGGTGGATCTCGCGGATGATCGCATCCGGCGTCATGCTCCGGTCACAGGCGGGCGTTTCCGTGCAGCCGAGCGAGGTGATGTGGAAGATACCGTCGCGCACATTGCGCCCGACGTCGTATTCACATCCGGCAAGGAGCAGCATGCCGTCTTCCGTGATCTTCGTTTCGGAAACCTTCCAGTGATCCGTGAGCGCCAGGAAGTCGTAGCCGTTCTTCCGGTACAGCGCTATGGAATCTTCGGGCGCCATGCGTCCGTCGGATACCGTGGTGTGGGTGTGAATGTTCCCCTTGAACCACTTTTTTCCGTTGGTGTCAATATACATGGTATAACGTTTCCCGGGGAAAACTTTTTTACAAAAAAGTTTTCCCCAAGTTGCTATGCAACTTGTAACCCCTTTCAAAAAACTTCCATCTGAAAAGATAAATTATGTCTGTGCAGACTTTATGACAGTTTTTTCTTTATTGTTTCGTAAAGTGCAACGATCTTCTTCCGCATGAAGAAGGACGTAATGATGAGAACCGCCACAACGTCAAACAGAATCACCTCGAGCCACGCCCGTTCGGCCGCCCATTCCAGACCGAGCACCTTGCAGATCGTGTAGATGATGCACATGATGGCGAACGCCCACGCATAAGGCCAGATTCGTCCCATAAGGATACCTCCTTTCCTCCGGAACTCAATAAATCTCTTTTTTCAAACCCCTTCCGCCGCACTTTGTCCGTCTATTCGTCTGAAGTTTTTTGGAAGGGGTTCGGGGAAACCTTTTTCGAAAAAAAGGTTTCCCCGAGAAACTTTATCTCATCAGTAAGTAGGAGTATCCAGGCGCCAGCCGGCGTCGGTCATGACGAGTTTGAGGTCGACGTCGCAGTCGTATTCGCCGTCCATGTAGGTCGGGACGGTGACAACGACGTAGTCCGCCTTTTCAAGCTTGACCTTCATTTCGTCGGTTCTGTATTCGCGGCCGAGCGTATACGCGGAATCCGCGAGGTCGAGACGAACGGTCAGCATACCGTTCTGCTCGAGGTAACGGGCGTAGGAAGCACGCACGTCGAGCGCAACGGGCGCGACGTAGGAACCGGTGATCTCGCCGCCGGACTCAATGATCTCACCTTCGCCGAGTTCGGTCTCCTCCGGTTCTTCCTCTTCTTCCTCCGCCATGGTGTCGGATGAGATACCCGCAAACGCAAGTTCGTAGAGGTACTCGGAATATTCGGGAGTGAAGACCTCTTCGGTGGCGGTCATGATCTCCTCGATGCTGGAATAGCCGCAGTCTGCGGCGACGGGGTGGTAGTTGAGCGACTTCACGTTCGCCGCAAAGGTGCCGTAAAGCTTGTCAATGACCGCCTGATCGTCGGTCGCGGGGAGTCCTTCGCCGAAGTAGATCTCGTTGAGTTCAAACGACGGCGGAAGGAGGGTATCGAGGGCGGTTTTCAGTTCCGCCGGGTCGTACTTGCTCCCGCAGGAGGTAAACATCAGCGCGGACAGAGCAAGCACAGCAGGAATGAGGATGTGTTTTTTCATAAGCAATCCTTCATGCAATAATTTATTCACAGTGCCGGTGGAATACTATAAAAACAGGCTATCGAAATGCCTTCCTCCGGGAGGAAGGTGGCGGCGAAGCCGTCGGAAGGAGAACGCGGCACTGCAGATTTGAGTCGCTGTATTTTGTAATCAAAGCAAAACTTACAGCCGCATGCCTTCGGCAGAGATTCAAATCGTTCGTGACGCGTTCTCCCTCAGTCCCTGGGAGGACGTTCCGTCCTCCAGGACAGCTCCCTCCCGGAGGGAGCCTTTTATTCTTCGGTTTCCGCGTCTTCCGCAGCCGGAATTTCTTCCGCTTCCGCTGCCTCACCAGATTCAACGGCTTCCACGGCTTCAACAGCAGCCTCTTCGTCCTTTTCCTTCTCGCATTCGGTCAGGGCAAAGTTCACGAGCTTCGCGCCGTCCGACAGCTTCATCACAATAACACCCGCCGCCGGTCTGCCATACAACGGAATTCCGTCCGCAGGGGTACGGATGATCGTGCCGTCGTTCGTAATCATCATGATATCTTCGTCCGCCTTCACGACCGCAATGCCGCAGAGAAGTCCGGTCTTTTCCGTTACTTTCTGCGCGATCACGCCCATGATGCCGCGTCCCTTCGCTTCGAATTCGGAGGGTTCCATCCGTTTTCCGAAGCCGCCTTCCGTGATCGTGATCAGCTTGTTTTCCGCCGCCCATGCGTCGTCTCTCTCAAGAATGCACGCACCGGCAACAACGTCGCCGTCACGCAGCGAAATGCCGCGTACACCAGCCGCAGAACGACCCATGCTGCGTACCTGATCTTCCGTGAAGCGTGCCGCATAACCGTTCTTCGTCGCGATCATCACGTCGGAATTGCCCTTCGTGTGTGCAACGAACTTCAGGCGGTCGCCATCCTCAAGAGTCAGCGCGATCTTGCCGCCCTTTCTCTGGATACGGAATTCGGACAGCTTCGTCCGCTTGACCACGCCTCGTTCCGTCACCATGACGAGGTAGCCGCAGTCTTCGGAATCCATTTCGGCTTCGAGATCCGGTACGGACAGCATCGCCGTGATCTTTTCGCCTTCCGCGATGTCCACGATGTTGACAATGTTCGCGCCCTTGGACGTCCGTCCCGCTTCGGGGATGCGGTACGCCTTCATCGAGTGAACGCGTCCCGTGTCGGTGAACAGCATCAGATACGAATGCGAGTCGGCAACGACCACGCGTTCGATGTAGTCTTCTTCCTTGGTTGCCATGCCGATGATACCGCGTCCGCCGCGTCTCTGCGCGGAGTAAACGTCGGACGGCTGGCGCTTGATATAACCGTCGTGGGTCAGGGTGATGACCGCGTTGTGGCGTTCGATGAGGTCTTCGATCATGATCTCGTTTTCGACTTCCTCGATGCCCGTGCGGCGTTCGTCCCCGAACTTCGCCTTGATCTCAAGAAGTTCGTCGCGGATGATCTGCTTGATTCTGCCTTCGTCCGCGAGGATCGCGCGGAATTCTGCAATGGCCGCATACAGTTCCGTGAGCTTTGCCTCGACCTTCTGGCGTTCCATGCCGGAGAGACGGCCGAGCGTCATCGCAACGATCGCCTGCGCCTGTTCTTCGGACAGGTCGAAGCGGACGCGCAGATTTTCTCTCGCCGCCGGCTGGTCTGCGGAGGCACGGATGATCGAGATGACCTCGTCGATGTGGTCGATCGCGATCTTGTAGCCTTCGTTGATATGCGCTTCGTGCAGCGCCTTCGTGAGGTCGAACTTCACGCGGCGCGTGATGACCTCTTCCTGGTGCTTGATGTAGACATTCAGGATCTGACGGAGGTTGAGTACCTTCGGTTCGCCGTTCACGAGCGCGATCATGATGGCGGAACAGGTATCCTGCATCTGGGTGTACTTGTAAAGCTGGTTCAGAATGATCTGTCCGTTCGCATCGCGGCGGTATTCGATGACGATGCGCATACCGTCACGGCCGGATTCGTCGCGGATCTCGGTGATGCCTTCGATCTTCTTTTCACGCACCAGCGGAACCATGGACTTGATGAGTTCGGACTTCTGTACCATGTAGGGAATCTCGGTCACGACGATGCGGTGGTGTTCCTCTTCCACGCGCGCCTTGGCGCGCACCATGATACGTCCGCGTCCGGTGGAGTAGGCTTCGTAGATGCCCGCGGTACCGTAAATGGTCGCACCGGTCGGGAAATCGGGTCCCTTGATGAACTGCATGAGTTCGGACACACCCGCTTCGGGGTGATCCATGAAATAAATGGTGCCGTCAATGACCTCGGAGAGGTTGTGCGGCGGGATGTTGGTCGCCATACCGACCGCGATACCGACCGCGCCGTTGACGAGCAGGTTCGGGATACGCGCCGGGAGAACGGCGGGTTCGCGGCGGGTGTTGTCGAAGTTCATGTCCCACTTGACAACATCCTTTTCGATGTCGCGCATCATTTCGTCGGCGAGCTTGGACATTCTCGCTTCGGTGTAACGGTAGGCAGCGGGGCCGTCACCGTCGATGGAACCGAAGTTGCCGTGCCCTTCGACGAGCATATAACGGTAGGAGAACGGCTGCGCCATACGCACCATGGTCAGATACACCGCGGTATCACCGTGGGGATGGTAGCGGCCGAGCACGTTACCGACGGTCGTCGCGGACTTGCGGAAGGGGCGGTCAAAGGTGAGGTTGTCCTCGTACATTGCGTAGAGGATACGCCGCTGACCGGGCTTCATGCCGTCACGCGCGTCCGGAAGCGCACGTGCCACAATAACGGACATGGAATATTCGATGAAGGACTTGCGCACTTCCTTTTCCATGTTGATCGGCACGATCTTCTGATCCGGAAATTCGATATTGTAATCGTTGTTTTTAGCCATATTTAAATCTTACTTTCTCTCTTCAAATCTGCACAGACTCTGTCAGCCGAAAAGTTTCGCTCAAGCCTTTTCAAAGGCTTGCAGAGTCCAGAGACAGCGTCTCTGGTCGACCACCGCAGTGGTCGAAACACCCTGGACTTCCAAAGAGTTCCTCTTTTTGGTTCTTTTTCTCCTCGATAAAGGAGAAAAAGAACGCGCATATTACTGGTATTCTCTACTTTGCAATCAGCCTTCGACGTACTTCGTCGCGGCGTCGGACGCCTGCTGCACAGCCTCTTCGTTCGTCAGCCCTGCAACGAACTTCGCATACACAAAAGTCCCAAGGAACGTGTCGCCCGCGCCCTTGATGCGCATCGGCTTCACCTTCCGCGCCGCCGCCGTGAACTGCCCGCCGTTCCAGGTAATCATGGAACCGTCACCGCCGAGCGTCGTGATGACTGCCGTACGTCCACCGGTTGCGGCGCAGACCGCACGCGCGTTCTCCGCCGCACTGCATGCTTCGATCCCGAGATCGCCGCACAGCGCTGCGAGTTCCCCCGCATTCGGCTTGATATAATCCGGCGGACATGCCGAATCCACCGCCGTTTTCAGCGCTTCTCCGTCGCAGTCGATCACGCAGACCGCGCCTTTGTCCTTCACCGCCGCACAGAGTACCGCCGGATAGGACTTCGCCACCCCTTTCGGGCAGCTTCCGCAGATGCAGACCACGTCGCCCTCCGCCACGTTCGAAAGGATCCGGTCCTCCGCCGTCTTCAGGTCAGCCGCCGTCATTTCCGCGCCGGGCGCGTTGATCTCACAGTCTTCGCCCTCGTCCGGAATCGCAGACACGTTGATCCGCAGCGGCGCCGCGATCGGGATCCGCGTCACGTTCATCCCTTCTTCTTCGAGCATCGCGCAGAACATCCCGCCGGACGCACCGCCCACGGGAGCCACGGTCACAAGATCCACGTCCCGTCCCGCCGCCGCATTCCGGATCGCGCGGGAGACGTTGATTCCCTTGCCGCCCGCCGCCAGAACGAACGACTTCGAGCGGTTCAGCCCGTCCGAAACCGGCTTCTCCAGCGCGTAGGTGACATCGACCGCCGGAGCAAGAGTTATCGTAATAATTTTCATAATAAATTTTTCCTCGGGGAAACCTTTTTGCAAAAAGGTTTCCCCGAACCCCTTCCAAAAAACTTCAAACAATTGTTTTGACGAAGTAAGTGCAAATTGGCAGTACGACAAATCTGCACCCAACTTTGTTCTTCTTTCACAGTTTAAAAGTTTTTGAAGAGGGGGCCGGGGAGAAACTTTTTCCAAAAAGTTTCTCCCCGGAAAACCTCCCTTCTCACCCGATCGTATCGAGGTTTTCGGCGTATTTTGCGTTCTGTTCGATGAATTCGCGTCTCGGTTCGACCTTGTCGCCCATGAGCGTGGAGAAAATCTCGTCGCACGCCATTGCGTCTTCGATCTCAACCTTCAGAATGGTACGCGTATTCGGGTCCATGGTGGTGTCGGCAAGCTGATCGGCGTCCATTTCACCAAGACCTTTGTATCGTTCGATGTCGACGTTTCCTCCCATTTCCGCGAGAATGACGTCGCGTTCCTCATCGGAGAACGCATAGCGTTCCGTCTTGCCGCGTCTCAGGCGGTACAGCGGCGGCTGTGCGAGGAAGATGTGCCCTTCCTCGATGAGCGGACGCATGTGCCGGAAGAAGAACGTCAGCAGCAGGATGCGGATGTGCGAACCGTCGACGTCCGCGTCGGCCATGATGATGATCTTGCCGTAGCGGAGCTTTTCAATATCGAAGTCCTCGCCGATGCCGCAGCCGAGTGCCTGAATGATCGGGATCAGCGACGGGTTGGCATAAACTTTGTCGAGTCTGGATTTTTCTACGTTGAGAACCTTACCGCGGAGGGGGAGGATCGCCTGGAACTTGCTGTCACGTCCGCTCTTTGCGGAACCGCCTGCGGAATCCCCTTCCACGAGGAAGAGTTCGGTGAGCTCGGAACGGCGTTCCTGACAGTCGGCGAGCTTGCCGGGCAGCGTGGAGCCGCCGTCGAGGACGCCTTTGCGTCTGGTAAGCTCTCTCGCCTTGCGCGCGGCTTCTCTTGCTCTCTGCGCGGCGAGAGACTTGTCGATGATCGCCTTTGCAACGGAGGGATTTTCCTCATAGAATTCCGCGAGTTTTTCGCAGACAATGTTGTCGACGATGGCGCGGACTTCGGAGTTGCCGAGCTTTGCCTTGGTCTGGCTTTCAAACTGCGCATCGGGCAGTTTGACGGAAACAACGGCACAGAGACCTTCACGGGCATCTTCGCCGGAGAGGTTCTTGTCGGTATCCTTGAGTGCGCCGGACTTTCTCGCGTACTCGTTGAGCACCTTCGTAATAGCGCTCTTGAAGCCGACTTCATGGGTACCGCCGTCGCTGGTCTTCATGTTGTTCGCGAAGGTAACGATGGTTTCGGTATAGCTGTCGTTGTACTGCATCGCAACTTCGGCAGTGATATCTCCCTTTTCCGCCTTCATGTAAATGACGTTCGGATGGATGACATCGACGTGCTTTGCCTGATTGAGATGTTCGACAAAGGAACGGATCCCGCCCTCGTAGAGGAGGTCGTATTCCAGATATTTGCCGTCGGTATTGACTTCACCCGCGTCGTCCTCGAAGCGCACGCCCTCAACGGACGTTTCGTCGGGAATGACCTCGTTCGGGTCAACGATTTCGTCCCCCTCGGCGTCCTCGGCCGCAGCGACCGCAAGAAGGCGCGCGATGTCGGGATCGTCATGGGCAGGATCGAAGGCGAATTCGTCGGTTTCCTGTTCCAGCTCGGTGCGTTCGTCGCGGAGGATGATGCGGACCCCTGCGTTGAGGAAGGTCTGTTCGCGGAGTCTGGTAAGCAGCATCTGCATATCGAACTCGGTGGTATCGGTAAAGATCTCCGCGTCGGGCTTGAATCGTACATACAGCCCATGCTTGTCACCGCAGTCACCCTCACAGGTGAACGGACGCGCGATCGCGCCGCGTTCGAACCGCATGGTGTAGCGCTTGCCCTCGTAGCAGTTGTCGATCTCCATCCACTCGGAGAGCGCGTTTACAACGGACGCGCCGACCCCGTGCAGACCGCCGGAGATCTTGTACCCCTGTCCGCCGAACTTACCGCCGGCATGGAGCACGGAGAAAACAACTTCCAGCGTCGGACGTCCCATCTTGTGATGGATCTGCGACGGTACCCCGTACCCGTTGTCCTGCACCGACACGCTTCCGTCCGGATACAGCACAACTTCAATCCTGTCGCATCGTCCCGCCATCGCCTCGTCAATCGAGTTGTCCACAATCTCATATACCAGATGGTGAAGCCCGCCCTGCGACGTCGTCCCGATATACATACCAGGTCTTTTCCGGACTGCCTCCAGCCCCTCAAGCACCTGTATTTGATTTTCGTCGTAAATCTGTGTGTTTGTGTTATTATCCATTATGTTCTCTCTATAAAATATAGTTTCTTGAGGGGAACCTTTTCAGAGGAAAGGTTCCCCTCAGACTCCCTTCCAAACCTCTTTAGGCTGTTGTAGCCGGTTTGGAGGGTGCAAATTTGCAGTTTTTTAGGGGGTTTTTGATGGGTTTGTGCGTAGCCATTTCGTTGATCCTAGCTGACAAAATGGGAGCGATCCAAAGCCTGAGGAAGGGTAGAGACGGAAGTCAGGGGCCACCGAGACCCTGACTTCCCACGCCGTACGGTGTAACCTTGATATCGTGCAATCGTCAGAAATCTCTCTACGTGGAGCAATTGCCCGCTCGGCTTGGCTGCCGCCGTCCTCGCTTCTGTTCGTTCTGTCGGCTGACGTCAAGTCTTAACTAACGCAAAGCACGAACGGCGGCAGCCAAGGAGTGCGGTGTTATACTTACAGTAGCTGAATTCAAGAGTTGCGCACTATATCACGGATACGGAAGGGTCGAGCGCTGAACAAAACGGAGTTTTGAGAAGTCGCTCTCCTATTCCTCATGATTTTTATGACTTATATGGCTACAGCCCGAACGATTTCAGCCGAACTCCACCGAAAATTCCTTCTTTTTCTCCCACTAAATCATATCAGCCATACAATCCGGCTGCCGCAGTATAAAGTTCTTTGCACAGCTTTCTTTCAAGAAAGCGCGTTCCCCTTACCTCCACCATTGCACTCACTCCCCGCTGTAAACCCACTCACTCCCCCTCCGCCCGTGACTTCAGAGCAGACGTAGAGATGTGGGTAAAAACAAGCCTGTCGTCCGTCAGAACGAAAGAACGCGGGAGATCGTCGCCGGCGGCAACGGTCCTGCCGGTTTTGTCGTAGCGCTTTAGAAAGTCTTTGGTGACTTCGGAGTCCCATTTGCCGTCCATGTCAAAAAAGCCGATCACGTCGCGGCCGCGGATGAGACTGCCCGCACCGATGTGTATAAACATGCAGTTTTATCCTTATCTGTTCATGCGGATCGGCATGATGAAGCTCATGAACATGGAATTCTTGTTCTCTGCTTCATCAGAACTCTTGTTCGCATAATCTGCGGCCACATCAAACTTGCGTTCGCTGAAGACCGATTCGTCCGGATGCGCCACCACAAAGTCTGTGCCGCCCGCCGGCTCGATCATGATACCCTTGAACGCGTCGTTCAGACGGATGCGGATCGTCTCACAGTCTGTGGGAACCGCACGAAGCGCATCGAGGAGATAGCGGCAGTTGAAGCCGATGGAGATGTCCGCGCCGCCGATGGCTGCCGGAACCCGTTCGTGAACCGAGCCGCCGGAGGAAACCGAGGACAGCGTAACCGCGTTGTCCATGATGTCCAGCTTGATCGGGGACTTGCCCGAACCGCCCAGCTTGTCTTCCGTCACGATGGACGCGCGGTCAACCGCACTGCGCAGGTAATCCGCGGAAACATAGACTTCCGTCTTGTAGGATTCCGGAAGGAGCTTTTCGTAATTGATGTACTCCATGTCCAGCATGCGGGTGAAGAAGTAGATGGAGTCGATCTTGAATATTATATGCTTGCGGCCAAGGATCATAGTCAGTTCATCTTCGGTATCCCGCAGCATTTTCATGAGTTCGCCGAGGAATTTGCCTGGAATCAGCATCTGCGCTTCCGCAGCCGCTGCATCCGGAAGAGTGCATTTTGCCGCTGCCAGTCGGTTCCCGTCACAGCCGACCACGGTCAGTTCGCCGTTTTTGATCTTGAAATATGCGCCGTTGAACGCCGCACGCTGATCGTTCTGCGCTACCGCGTATACCGTGCGGCTGATCATCTGCTTGATCAGATACTGCGGGATCTGGTAAATGCGTTCACCGACAAACATCGGCATCGTCGGGAATTCTTCCCCGGGCGTCGCCGTGATGTCAAACGAAGACTGACCGCCTGTAATGCGGACGCGGCATTTGTCGTCAATTGCGATGGTGATGTTTCCGTCCGGCATCGCGCGGATGATCTGCAGAATCTTCACCGTGTTGATTACGAACAGTCCCTGTTCCTCTACCTCACATTCAACAGAGGTGCGGAGGCCTTTTTCAAGGTCAAATGCGGAAATCCGGCAAAGATTCGGATTGCTGTCGTCCACATCGCCGAATTTCGGATCCGGCGGGCATTCGAACAGCAGTCCGTCCACGGAAACAAGCGTGTTTTTTGTCTGGGAAATGCTCGCCGCCGGAGTCAGCGCCGCGAGCAGCTTCTGTTTATCAAATGTAGCTTTCATATGTTATCTCCCAAAAATGTTTCACGTGAAACATTTTCTATATCTTACTATTGTAGAGCGCCGATTATTTTTTAAATGACTCGCCGGTTAATTTGCCGGGTGTCAATTGAGTGTATTTTCGGGATTTTGTACATTTGTTAATTTAATGTAGTTAAAATCACGAAAAATGGGTGTATTCAGAATTTTGGGTGTATTGCTTTGTGGAAATCACAGATTTTTTCGGCGGTCTTCCGGAGGTTTCTTCTTATTTGCTTTTTTGCATGCGTATGGGTGTATTTTTATTTTGTCGGCTGTACGAGCGTGCGGTTTTGGGTTTTCGCTGTAAAGAGAGTGTAAGGAGATTATATATTAATAAGTTTTCAGTAGTAGTGGTAGTAGGGTATGTGGGCTTTGTGGAAAACCTGCTTTTCCGGCTCAAAATGCCTGTTTTCTGATGTTTTTTCGCTGCAGATTGTTTGAAATCCGCTCTTTTTTGCAGTTTGAAAAGAATTTCCGACATTCCGGATTTTTCTTTCGTTTGTGGATTGTTTTTGGAAACGGAAGGAACTTTCCGGATTCGTTTTTTGGAAACGGGTGTGAATTGGAGTAAAAAACCGTAATTTCACGAAAAAGTGGCGTTATTTTTAGATTTCAATAAAAATACGTTTTTTCCGAAACTCTTTCCAAATGAATTTTCCTTCCGGCAGCTTTTGTGGGAAACGGTTTTTTATTTTGCGGGGAAGGTCTGAAACGATATCCGGTTCCTGCATGTTCTGTGGAAAGTGCGGACTTTTCGGAGATGTTTTCAAAAGCCTGTGGAATAATGTTTGAAAATGTGGATAACCGGAATTTCGTGCGGATTTTACGGAGAAAATTTCGTTCCTGGTACCCTGTTTGGGCAAAAAATAAGGAAAATGCTTCCTGAAACCGCTTAGAAAACGAAGTTTGTCCACATATCCACAGGAGTTTTCAACAACTTGTTGAAAACCGTTTTGGAAACTTTCCAACTCTCAAACAGGTAAAATATGGATATCCAAAATCCTTGGAAAAGTCCTGTGGAAAGCTGCGATGCCGTGTTTGAAAACCTGAAAGAAGAGCAAAAAAATAATCACAACTCCGCGAACCGCGAAGTTTTCCACAGAAATCCAACGGAATCCACAGTCCCAAAACCAACCATGTCCAAAAGGTTTTTGAGGTTCCTTTGGCAGAGGCGAGGAAACGGAATCCCTGGACAGGTGATCTCAGCCCCGCTTGATCTCTTTCATGATCTCGTTGATGGTCGCGTCGAGCACCGGATCGGTGGAAAGCTCCGTTTCCACGGCATTGATGTTGGAGTGGATGGTGCTGTGGTCGCGGCAGAAGACGACGCCCATCTGTGGGAGTGACATGCTCGTCATCGAACGGACGATGTACATCGCCACATTGCGCGCGGTTTTGATCTTCTTGGTGCGGGACGTACCGAGGATGTCCTCGACCTTTACGCCGTAATGCTTTGCAACGCATTCAATGATGCGGCTGACCGTGTCGGAGACGGGTTCCGCATCGCGGAGGTATTCGGGAACGGTCTGGATGACCATTTCCATCGTCACCGGCTGACCGTTCAGAAGATTGGTCACCGCGAGCTTCTTGATGACACCTTCGAGCTGACGGATGTTTTCCTGCAGGTTGCGCGCAAGGAAGTCCACGACATCGGTCGGGACGTCGATGTGATTCTGGCTGATCTTGTTTTTAAGGATTGCCAGACGGAGTTCGTAGTCCGGGGGCTGGATGTCCGCGAGGAGGCCGGCTTCAAAGCGGCTGCGGATGCGTTCTTCCAGCTGCGTCAGCTCGCGCGGCGGACGGTCGGATGTGAGGATGATCTGTTTGTGGTCTTCATAGAGAGCGTCGAAGGTGTGGAAGAATTCCATCTGGGTTCCCTCTTTGCCCGCGATGAACTGGATGTCGTCGATGAGAAGCATGTCCGCGCTGCGGTATTTCTGGCGGAACGCCTGATTCCAGCCGCGCTGGATCGCGAGGACGAGCTGATTGAGGAACTCTTCACCTTTGACATAAATGACCTTCATGTCCGGCTTGCGCATGAGTGCACGGTTTGCGATGGCGTACATGAGGTGCGTTTTGCCGAGACCGGAGGGGCCGTAGATGAAGAGGGGATTGATCTTCATCCCCACGTTGTCGGCAACGTTGAGAGCCGCCGCATGTGCGAAGCGGTTCGAGTTGCCCACGATGAAGTTTTCGAAGGTGTAGTCTTCGTTGTAGGTGAGACGGCGTTCACCGCGGGATTCTTCCGGAGAATTGGAGAATTCTGCGAATTCCACCTCGGTGATCTCAGCGCGGTCGGCGAAGATGGATGAGATATCCGTGCCGCGGGAGGATTCCTTGTCTCTGTTATCGTTGTCCCGGTTCCGCTTCCGTTCGGCCTGACTGGGGCTGACGGAAGTAAGAGGAAGCTGTTCGCTTCCGACGGGAGATTTTCGACTATTTTTTTCTTTTTCCTTTTCTTTCTCGCGCTCAGCCTGACGTTCCCGCATGAGCTTGAGCGGAGAGACGACCGAGCCGTCGTCAGGGATTTCGGGGGCGAGCGATTCGTCCACCTGGATTTCAACGACAGGTTCGTATCCGATGACCTCGACGAGCGCTTCGGTCAGCGCCTTGCGGTGCTGCTTTTCCAGAATATCGCGCTTCATTTTGTTTTCACACATAAAGAGAGCGCGTTCCGCGTCGAGATATGCCAGATAAACCCGTCCGAACCACAGCTGATACGACTCTTCCCGCTTGAAATTTCCCCGCATGATCTCGCTGACCATTCGCCAGATCGAGGACAGGTCTGCGTCGTTCTGCAATTCCATACTGCCTCCGGATTTAACGTTTTTATACATTAAAATATATACCGATCTATTATATCACATTTGCGCTTTTTTGTCAAGGTTTTGAGGGTGTCCGCCTTCGGCGGAGAAGGAAGAAAAACGCCTGAAGGCGTTTTTCAAAATTTTATGTCCCTGCGCGGGACGGGCGCACAAGAGGACCGGTCGCGGCCCTCTTGTGAATCACCCCGACCAAGGGGGTTCCCCCTTGGATTCTCCTTGCGCTTCTGAAGCTGAACAATCAGGAAATAACTCGACACGTACATACCGATGCAAGGGTTGCGCAGATACAGGCTAACCGCGGAAAAAGCCTAACTTCCGGCTACAAAATATACTTTATTTCTAGCCCCCGCGGTTAGCGCATCATCCGAGGGGAAGAGTCCAGAGGAGGGGACCCTTCCCCTCCTTTGGTCGCGGAGATTCACAAGAGGCCCGCGACCGGGTCTCTTGTGCGCCCGTCCCGCGCAGGGACATAAAAATTTTAGAAAAATGACCCAAAGGTCATTTTTCTTCCTTTCACCGCACAGCGGTGTCCCAAACACTTGGCGGACAAAATGTATCTTACTATTTTATAAAATATTATAAAATAAAATTTCAGAAACCTATTGACAACCCCCGCCGGTTTGTTATATAATTACTGTTGTCTATCTGCGCATTGAGCGTAAATTGGTTAAACAATTTTTCTTAACTATGGTAAGGAGGTGTGAATATGCTCAGAACATATCAGCCTAAGAAGAGACAGAGAAGCAAGGAACACGGTTTCAGAAAGAGAATGGCAACTGCGAACGGCAGAAAGGTTCTCAAGAGAAGACGCGATAAGGGTCGCGCTCGCCTCACCCACTAAGCTTCAGGCGCTCGACCTATATCCATAACCTCCGCTTTCTTAAGCAAACACCGTTTGCTTTTCGGGAAAACCGGAGGTTATCGTTTTATCTTCCCCCTTTTCAAAAATCAGGGGGATCCCTCGGACGGAATTTTTGATTCATGAAATTCTACGCAATTACCGAAAATCACCTTTACCGCAAGGCGTACAAAAACGGAAAGCGGACATCGACCCGCAGCATCTCGGTTTATGTGCTGCGCGACCGCCATGCCGCTCTCCTCAAAAAACAGAATCCCGAAAAGAAAACGCTTAACCGCATCGGGATCTCAGCCTCAAAAAAAATCGGGGGCGCTGTGCAGCGGAACCGCGCAAAACGCGTCATCAGAGAAGCCTACCGCCAGATAGACAAAGAAACCGGTGTACGCACAGGCTATCTCATCGTGATCGTTCCCAGAACCGAATGTACAGTCTTGAAAATGCAGGATGTAAAACGCGACCTGCACTACGCACTTGCCAAAGCCGATCTGCTCGACAAATCCGAAAAATCAGCCAAGCCTGAGAAATCGGACGCCGGACAGGCCGACACCCCTTCCGCATCTCCCGCACCCAATACCGCCGACACACCTGACGTACCGGAGAATCCCGCATGAAACCGATGCGCGATTTCCTGTCCCGCGCCCGGCGTGTCTTTTCACGCGCCCTGATTTTTCTGCGGCGCGTCTATCTGGTTCCCGTATGGATGTACCGGAAGTTTATCTCCCCCCTCAAACCCGTGTCCTCCTGCCGGTTTACGCCGACCTGCTCGCGTTATGCCGCAGATGCCGTCATGGAATGGGGAATTATCATCGGTACGCTCATGGCGGTGTGGAGAATCATGCGGTGCAACCCCTTTTCCGCCGGCGGAGAAGATCCCGTTCCCACCCGACGCGAAGTGTGGGAAAACCTCAATCTCCGGAGAAATTCACGGCGGAAAAACTGACCCCACCCCTTAATTATCCAAACAATTTAAGCAAAACTTTGTCAACACATTTGTTTAAAAAGGTTTTTGAAAGAGGGGACGAGACTTCCGGTGGAAGTCTCAGGGGAAAAACTTTTTGAAAAAAGTTTTTCCCCGAGAAAACATCATTTTCCCTTGGAGAACCACATGGAAAGTATTTTTGATATTCTGTATATCCCGATGGGATATCTGATCCGGCTGGCGTATTCGCTGACCGACAACTATCTGCTTGCCATTCTCCTGTTTACGCTCGTCATGGAAATCATCCTTTCCCCGTTCGGCATCAAACAGCAGAAAAATCAGGTCAAGCAGGCATCTCTCGCGCCGAAGGTTGCGGCAATCCGGAAAAAGTACGCCGGACGAAACGACCAGGCGACCCAGCAGAAGATGCAGAACGAACTCATGGATATGTACAAGCAGGAGAACTACAACCCGGCCGGCGGCTGCGGTACTCTCCTCATCCAGTTCCCCATCATCATCTGCCTCTACAACGTCGTAGTCAATCCTCTCCGTTATATCTGTAATGTTCCGAAAGCGGAAATCGCCGCGCTCAAGACTTTCATTACTGAGTCCGGCGTGACCCTCGACATCCGCAACGAACAGATCGCCATCATCAACCACATCCGCGACAACGTGCAGAGCTACACCAGCATCGCACCCTCCCTTGAAGACGCGGTCATCCCGAACTTCACCGTAGGTCCCTTCGACCTCTCCCAGATCCCCGAGATCTCCTTCTCTCCCTTCAACTGGCTGATGCTCATCCCCGTTGTCACCTTCGTTGTGATGATCCTCTCCCAGAAGATTACCCAGAAGTTCACCTATCAGTCCCCCGAATCCGCGGACGCGCAGAACAGTGCTTCCATGAAGATCATGATGTGGACCATGCCCCTCCTCTCCGTTTACATCGAATTCCAGATGGCAGCGGCGATCGGTGTGTACTGGATCTTCCGAAGCGTGATCTCCCCCATCCAGCGCATCATCTTCAGTAAGCTCTTCCCCGTACCGAAGTTCACGGAAGAAGACTACAAGGCGGCGGAACGTGCGGCGAACGTGAAGGAAAAGAAGCCGAAGAAGGAAAACAAGGCTCCTGTACGCAGCCTCCACCACATCGACGACGAAGAATACATCGCACGTCAGGAAGCGAAGGCAAAGGCGCTCGAAGCCGAAGAAGCAGCCGAACGTGCCGCTGCCGGTGAAACCACCGAAGCGAAGAACGATAAGGCCGCTCCCATCAAGAACGACGACAAGTCGGCCTACAAGAACAAGAAAGACTAATCGCAATCCAATTATTAAGGAGAAATCACACGGTTAAGGAAGTTTATACAGTTCAGCTTTGTTCTTCGCATCCCGTGTGATTCATGCAGAACATGAACGAAACTTATCTTATCATGGCGAAGACCGTCGAAGAGGCTATCGCGATCGCAAACCGCGAATACGCCAAGGACGGCAAGGAAGTAAGCTACGAAATTCTCGAAATGCCCAAGAAGGGTTTCCTCGGCATCGGCGCGCGTGACGCGAAGATCAAGATCACCGTTTCCGAATCCGAGTCCAGCAAGATCGGCTCCGAACTCAGCTCCATCGTTGCAGATCTGCGCGGCATGAAGGTTCACACCAACCGCGGCGGCAGCGAAGGCGAAGACAAGCCGAAGAAGCAGCAGAACCCGCAGGGGCAGAAAAAGCAGGCTCAGCCCGCACAGGGACAGAAGCCGGGTCAGAAGCCCGCGGAAAAGTCCGAAAAGCAGAGCCAGAAGCCGCAGGGCCAGGCTCCGAAGCAGGGACAGGTACAGAAACCGGCACAGGGTCAGAAGCCCGCTGCACCGAAGCAGGACGCAAAGCCCGCAGAATCGAAGCAGCAGAAGCCCGCAGAAGCGAAGAAGACGCAGGGTCAGGCTCAGCCCAAGCATGAAAGCCAGCCCAAGGCGGAAGCAAAGGCTCAGAAGCCGCAGGAATCCAAGGCAGAACCCAAGCCGGAACGTCAGCCGAAGGCAGATGTGAAGCCGGAAAAAACCGTTGAAGCGAAGAAGCCCCAGGAACCTAAGGAACGCAGAGAACCGAAGGAACCCAAGCCGCAGGCAGCGGAACCCGTAAAGGAACCGGTCGTTCCCACCGTTCCGGTTGTTGCCGAACCGGCAGCTCCGGTCGTTTCCGAATCGGCGGAAGCAACCGCAGCGGAACCGGCAAAGAATGAATACAAGTCCAATCTCCGCAACCAGGCAAAGCCCCAGCGCAGACAGAAGGCTCCGAAGTCCCAGAACGCAGACGCCGTTCCCGGCGCCGAAGCGATCATCGCGGCTCCGGTAGGTCTCGCAGACTTCACCCGTGAAGCAGGTGCCGAATCCTTCGGCAGTGCATCCGCATCCACCGGACGCATGAGCAATGACATCCGCAAGAAGCAGCGTCAGCCGAAGCGTGCGGACAAGCCGGCGGAACCGAAGGAAGAAACCGTTCTTTCCGCAGTTTCCGAATCCGTACCGGCAGAACTTGAGGCAGTTCTTGCGGACGCAGCGGAAGTCATCACCGAACAGCTTGAAACCATGGAACCCGCAGCGGAAGTTCCCGCAGTGGAAGAAGACCGTCAGAAGGTCGGCGTGACCGAAGCGGAAATGCAGTACGCGCTCGATTTCACGAACACCCTTCTCCGCAACATGGCGATCGACGCGACCGCGGAACGTGTGGAATGCCCCGAAGGCGAAGAATATGTCATCGAAGGCGACGCAAACGTTTACCCGAAGATCAACATCGACGGCAGCGGCACCGGCATCCTGATCGGTCACCACGGCGAAACCCTCGATGCGGTACAGTACCTTGTAAACCTCGCAGCGCTCCGTCAGTCCAAGCAGAAGGGCGGCGACTACGTCAAGATCGTGGTCGACATCGAAAACTACCGCGCAAAGCGTGAGGAAACCCTCCGTTCCCTCGCACGCCGTATGGCAGCACGTGCGGTCAAGTACAAGAGAAACGTCTTCCTTGAACCGATGAACGCGTATGAACGCCGCATCATCCACAGCGAGCTGCACAGCTTCGAAAACGTCTCGACCCACAGCGTAGGCGCGGACAAGAACCGCAAGATCATCATTACCTACGAAGGTCCCGATAAGGCACCGCAGCAGCCGCGCAAGGAAAAGGAAGAACGCGCGGATCGTTCCGAACGCGGTGAAAAGCGCGAAGGCAAGCAGGAATCCAAGGGTTCTGCAAGCCGCCGCGGCGAAAAAGAAAACCGCCGTCCGAAGAAGATCCAGAAGATGCCCATCGAAAAGCTCCCGGACTTCCTCGCAAACGGTACCACGGAAGACAACGACACGTTTGTGGAAATTGAAGATTAACTCAATTAAAAGAAAAATCGGGGAAAACCTTTTTGCAAAAAGGTTTTCCCCGACTTGCTTTGCAAGTCGGAACCGATCCCCTTCTCCAAAAATCTTTAAACTGGATACAGGGACAGAGTATGTGCAGATCGGAAGGTCTGCATTTTTTGTTTTGCGGGCGGAGATTGACAGAATACGGTAGTTTATGCTATAATGGGTCGGCGATCGGGAGACGGCAGGTTGTTCCTCAGAAAACCGGAACGGTTTTCAAAGGAGGTGACAACATGACAACTTTGGAAGTGCTTGCACTTTTGAATCTTCTTGTCGTTGTTATCTTTGGAATCATTGACGTTATGATGAAAAAGAAATAACCGCCCTGTAACATAGAGCGGCGATTCCTCGACTAAAAATCACTGGGAACGACCGCCATGGCAGTGGCAGCCGTCTTCGATTGCCCTTATTATATCACAATCAAGCCGAATTGTCAAGCACTGTAAAAAGCGTGTTTACACCATATCTGCACATACGATATCCTGTCCATCGTTTGAAAGTTTTTGAAAAGGGGTGCGGGGAAAAACTTTTTTCAAAAAGTTTTTCCCCGCGAAAGATAAATTACCATGAATCCTTTATCCTCTACCATCGCCGCCGTATCGACGCCGCGCGGACGCGGCGGGATTGCGGTGATCCGTATTTCCGGAACCGATGCCGTTTCTGTTGCCGGACGGATGTTTGTTCCTGCGGGAAAGACGGACGTTTCCGGACTTCCCGAACGCTATGCCGCGTTCGGCGACATTCTTGACCCCGACGGAATTCCCTGCGACACCGGCATCTGCACGGTGTTCCGTGCGCCGAAATCCTTCACGGGTGAGAATATGGTCGAGATTTCCTGCCACGGCGGGATCTCCGTCACAGAGACCGTTCTTCTCTCCGCGATCGCGCACGGCGCTGTCATGGCGGACGCGGGCGAATTCACGAAACGAGCCTTTTTGAACGGCAAGCTGTCCCTCACCGAAGCCGAAGCGGTCGGCGGACTCATCGACGCGGACACTACGGAAAAGATGAAACTGTCCGGCGGTGCGGTGCGCGGGAACGTCAGCCGGGAGATAAAGAGGCTCTCCGATTCCCTTCTCGACGTCATGACGGCTCTGTACGCCGCGATCGACTACCCCGAAGAGGATGTGGGCGATGAGGGTGAGAGACACATCGGAGAGGTCCTGCGGACGGTCTCCGGCGGTGTGAAGCGTCTGCTGGCGACGTATAAAACGGGCCGCGCGGTGCAGTCCGGTGTGAAATGCGTCATCTGCGGACGCCCGAACGTGGGCAAATCGTCCCTGTTCAACCGCATGGTCGGCGAGGAATCCGCGATTGTGACGGATGTTGCGGGTACGACGCGCGACGTTCTGCGTGAGACAGTATCGTTCGGCGGCGTGACGCTCCGTCTGTCCGACACGGCGGGGATCCACACGTCCGGCGACGCCGTGGAGCAGATCGGGATCGGGCGCGCTGTGGACGAGATCGAAGGTGCGGAACTGATCCTCGCAGTCTGGAACGCAAGCGAACCTCTGACGGGGCATGACATCGAACTGATCGGGCGACTGAAAGATGCATCCGCGCCGGTCATCACGGTGCTGAACAAGACCGACCTTGCGCGCGGTCTGTCCGGCGAAGATGAAGCACAGATCGCCTCCGTGAGCGGGGACATGATCCGCGTGAGCTGCGAGACGGAGGAAGGCATCGCGGAACTGGCGTCCGCGGTAGCGAAGCTCTTCGGCAGCGACAAGCTCGACCTGCGTCACGATGCGGTCATCTGGGATGTCCGTCAGCGCACACAGCTGATGCGCGCGGATGCAGCGCTGGATTCGGCGGTGGCGGGACTGACGTACGGTGACCCGCTCGACGCGGTCTGCACGACCGTGGAGGAAGCGATGGCGGCGCTGTCCGAAACCGACGGACGCGGCGTCAACGAGGAAATCGTGAACGAAATCTTCGCGCGGTTCTGTGTGGGGAAATAAGTGAATATGAGTTTATTGGGGAAACCTTTTTTTCGAAAAAGGTTTCCCCAAACCCTTTCCAAAAAACTTTATACTGAAAAAGAAATAGGAGTATGTCGGAATTTGATGTATATTTGACGGATTTGAGTGAATAAATATTGATTTTATCAAAAATGTTAAATCTGACAAAATGACGTTGACCTATTGACAGAATTCATATTATGTGATATACTTTCCACATTCAATCCCAAATCCCCCTGATTTTTGAAGGAAGTGTTTCTGAATTATGCAAAACAATGAAAACTTTGTAAATACATCCTCTATGAATACCGAAATTCGCGAACACGATACGAAGATTGGCTATTCCGAACAGACCCACCTCATCGAACAGTCCGCGTACCGCTACTCCCTGCAGGAACGCTCGACTCCGAACCTCTACCGCCGTCTGTACGACTATCAGTCCGTGCCGAAGGTCTCCTTCAACCACCGTTTCGTACCGGTGCAGATGCCCGAGCACATCTGGATCACCGACACGACCTTCCGCGACGGTCAGCAGGCGATGAAGCCGTTCACCACGAAGCAGATTGTGGATCTGTACCGGATGATGCACCGTCTCGGCGGCCCGAACGGGCTGATCCGTCAGTCGGAATTCTTTGTATATTCCGAAAAGGACCGCGAAGCGCTCCGCGAATGTCAGGCGCTCGGCTACGAATTCCCCGAGATCACCACGTGGATCCGCGCGGCGACCAAGGATTTCGAACTTGTGAAGTCCCTCGGCATCCGCGAAACGGGTGTTCTCGTGAGCTGCTCCGACTACCACATCTACAATAAAATGGGTCTGACCCGCCGTTCCGCACTCGACAAGTACCTCGGCGTCATCAAGGAAATTCTGGACATGGGCATCTCTCCGCGCTGTCACTTCGAGGACATTACCCGTGCGGACTTCTACGGCTTCGTCGTACCGTTTGCGGAAGCGCTCCAGCATCTGTCCGAAGAATACGGCATTCCGGTCAAGATCCGTGCGTGCGACACGATGGGCTACGGCGTTTCCTACGCCGGGGCGGCTCTTCCCCGTTCTGTTCCGGGCATCATGTACGGTCTGACGCACTACGCGGGCGTACCGTCCGAAATGCTTGAATGGCACGGTCACAACGACTTCTATAAGGTCGTCACCAACAGCGCGACTGCATGGCTCTACGGTGCATCCTCTGTCAACTGCACGCTCCTCGGCATCGGCGAACGCTGCGGCAACTGCCCGCTCGAAGCGATGGTCATGGAATATGCGTCCCTCCGCGGCACAACCGACGGTATGGACACGACGGTCATCACCGAGATCGGCGAATACTTCAAGAACGAAATGGGCTACGATATCCCGCCGCGCACTCCGTTTGTCGGACGTGACTTCAACATCACGAAAGCGGGCATCCACGCGGACGGTCTGCTGAAGGATGAAGAAATTTATAACATCTTCAACACGGAAAAGATCCTGAACCGTCCTCCGCAGGTAGCGATCGACGCACACAGCGGTGCGGCAGGCATCGCGCACTGGGTCAACCGCAAGCTGGCGAGCCAGGGCATCCTGACCGATAAGATCGACAAGCGTTCCCCGCTCATCACTCTGATGAAGGAATTCGTGGATTATGAATACGAAGCGGGTCGTGTAACGACCCTCAGCGACGACGAACTGACCCTCATCATGGACACCGCAAGAGCAACGATCGCAAGTCAGATGGAAGAATAAAAAATGCAGGGGGAAAACCTTTTCCTCAAAAAGGTTTTCCCCCTGCACCCCCTTTCCAAAACCTTTTCAGACAAGGGATTTGGGAAGGGATTTTTTGTTCAGTTTTTGTTCTGACGTTTCTGCATGCGCTGCCAGTTGACGAAGCCGTAGGTGTCGTTGAGGAAGAACATCGTGAAGCAGAGGATCATCGGAAGGTACGACGGGTCTTCCATGGACGCGAGTACCCACAAAACGATCAGCACGATGTCGTTCGCCGCGTACGCAAGGGCGTAGAACGGACTGCGGCGGAACGTGAGATACGACGCGAGAAAGCTCGTCGTGACGGAGAGCGTGCTCGGCAGAAGGTTGGCAGTGTTGAAAAACGCCAGAATGAAGTAAAACAGCACCGTCACGGCGGTGGTCAGCACGGCGAGAAACAATACCTCCGGCAGTTTCAGCCGGTTCACGCGGACTTCCGCCTTGCCCTGTTCGTACGGATTCCGCAGCCACGCAATCACCGCCAGAGCTGCCATCGGCGCGCTCATGCCGAGGTAGGTGATCATTTCGCCGTAATAGCGGAACGTCCACGAGATCACGCCGTAGAACACGCTGAACACAACCGTCAGCACCTGCCCGAGCGGATCTCCCTTCGCGACAAAAATCAGCGCGGTCACGCCGATGAGCGATGCGGTCAGCGACAGCGGGTCGAACGCCGGCGAGACTACGGATGACAGTGTCACGCCGGTCAGCGAGAACAGCCATAAACCCAGTTCAAATTTTGTCAGACTCCTGATTTTGCGGATAAAATACATGAAAAAACCTCCGTAAAAAAGCACTTACAACGCATCTTCAAAGACCTAACGATGCGTCATAAGTGCTTTTTGCACTTTCTACCCGGTGGCAGAAAAACTTTATTTGATTTTGGATTCCAATCTTACTGACCGACTTCGGCGAAGGTCTTGATCGTTTTTTCCATTGCCTTGTTGATGGCCTTGTCCAGTCTTGCAACGAGGGACGCGATTTCCGTCTTGCCCTGATTGAGCTGACCCATGATCGTACCGGAGATTCCGCCCCAGTCGTATACGCATGCGATTTCAAACGTACCGGTGGAGAGGATGATGTCGAGCATTTCCTGGCTCTGCTTGTCCTGGATGTACTTGAAGTCGAGCGTCTGTTCCATATAGGTCTTGCGGACGGTCTCGGTCGAGTGAGCGGCAAGGTAATTCAGAACCATACCGGTGCGTTCCGGGTCGGGGTTGGTGACCGGAATACCGAACGAGTTGGCACCCTGGAAGATCAGGGAGACGTAATCGTTCTGGGCTTCGTCGTTCTTCGGGGACGGAACAACGCCGAGCTCGAATTCAACGTCGCGCATGTTCTTGAGTACGCCGATCTGGGTGACGAGGAAGAGGACACGGTCGTGGATGAACATCAGACGGTACAGTTCAAGGTCACCGGGAAGAGAACCCGTGGCATTGATGGCGTTGTTGGATTTTTCGTTGAAAATGCCGCCGGCCACTTTTTCGTAAGCGTTCAGGAAGGTTTCGGAAACGCCGCTCCATACGGGAAGATTGTTTTCGTCCTTCTGAACGAGGAACTGGTTGGCGCCCGTGATGAACGCGATGGACCAGTTGCCTTCGAACATGGACAGACCGTACTGGTCTTCGACCGTCCATTTTGCGTCGCCGTTCGTGTCGGTCTTTGCCGTGTTCATCATGTCGATCATCACGTCAAGCGTCCACGTGCCTTCGTAAACGTGTTCGTAGGGATCCGCCAGACCGAGGTCCGTCAGAATATCCTTGTTGAAAGCAACGGTGTTGTGGCTTTCGAAATAGCCGGTGTGCAGGTCACCGAGGAAGGCGTAGATCGCATCGCCGATGGAGATGGAGTCGATCGCGGTCTTGTTCCACCAGGGCTGATCCAGCTCAAGAGACTCAATGTTCATGACATTGAGGTCACAGCCGCGCTGAACGTGACCGAGCAGAAGGTTCAGGTCGCAGGTGTAGAAGTCGTATACATTGTCACCGGCAGCAACAACCTTCGGAATGATGGCGCTGGTTTCGTTCCATTCCTTCTTTTCGATTTTGAAGGTGATGTTCAGCGCTTCTTCGACGGTCTTGTTGCGGTTGTAGACCGTGTCGTCCAGGCTTTCGCCGGTCAGACCTTCTTCGCCGATGTTGGTGTAGGCGAAGTTGGAAATGTTGTTGAGAATGCTGACTTCATAGCCGTCGTAATTCGCTTCGGGCAGAACGGGACCGGTTTCTTCCGGTTCGGTTTCTTCCGCACTGGGGGTAACTGCGGCATCCGTGGTTTCCTCTGCCGGCGTATTGACTTCGGATTCCCCGCAGGCAGTGAACGATCCGAGCATCAGCAGTGCCGCAAGAAGCGCCGCCGTGATTCTGGTATGTTTCATAATGTCTGATTCCTGCTTAATATATTTATTTTATCCCAGTTCAAAAGTTTTTGAAGAGGGTGTTCGGCTCCGACTTGCGGTGAAAGTCGGGGAGGGACTTTTTTCAAAAAGTCCCTCCCCGAGAAACTCAATTTCAATTAAAGATCAATGGTAACTTCGTGACCGCACGCGTTGGAGCGGATGATACCGTCGATGATTGCCTGGTTGTAGATGATCTGGGAGGTCGGGATGGGAGCAGGACCGCCGGTGAGGCAGGCGTCTACGAATGCACGGATCTTGGATTCGAACATGCCCATCTTGACGTTGTTGCCTTCGACTGCGATCGGAGTTGCAACCTGCTTGCCGTCTTCGTCGTCCTTGTAGAGGAGGAGATCGCCTGCAGCGCCGTCCCAGCAGCAGCCTACGGGAGCTTTGACCTTCAGACCTGCGTCGGTACCGAAGAACATGGAGTCGCCGGTGGTGTCCATATTCATCGCCCAGGATGCACGGTAGTCGATTACGATGTCGCCTTCGCAGCGGATCATGGCAACCGCGAAGTCGTCGTCAACGGTGAAGCGGTCAGCTTCCGCGTACTTCTTCGGGTTCTTGCCGAAGTGTGCGAACTGCTTTGCGGAAACGGTGAGCGGCTTCGGATAGCCGATGGAGTTGAGAGCGAAGTCAAGGCCGTAGCAGCCGATATCGCCTACTGCACCTACGGCAGCCTTGTCCTTTTCGATGAAGGTACGGCCCGGGATGCCCTTTACGCGGCCGCCGCCGACGACTACGTAGTAAATCTGACCGAGAACGCCGGAGTCGATGACTTCCTTGACCTTCTTTACGTTTGCGCCGTAACGGGGCTGGAATCCGACGGTTACGAACTTGCCGGTCGCCTGTTCCACGGCACGGATTGCCTTTGCTTCGTCGAGGGTTACGCAGAGCGGCTTTTCCAGCATGACGTTCTTGCCGGAAGTGAGCGCGCAGATACACGGAGCAGCGTGCTGGGAGTTGTACGTGCAGATGGAAACCGCGTCGATGTCGCGTCTCGCGCACAGTTCTTCGTGGGTTTCGTATGCAGTCGCTTCCGTCCAGCCGAATTCGTCGAGGAACTTGCGTGCCTTGCCCGGAATAATATCTGCGCCCGCAACGATTTCAACGTCCTCAAACTGCTTGTAAGCGTTTGCGTGAGCATGTGCGATGCCGCCGGTACCGATGATACCTACTCTTAATTTGTCAGCCATTTTTAAATTCTCCTTTGTGAGATTTAAGATTGGTTTTATTATAGCACAGGTCGGGAGAGATTGCAAGTTTTTTATGAAGGGGAAACGCGCTTTCTTGAAAGAAAGCTGTGCAAAGAACTTTGGACTGTGGTAGCCGGTTTGTGTGGCTGATAGGATATAGAGGGGGAAAAAGGAGAAAAATTGAATAACGTGCAGCTTAAATTTGTCAGACCTGCAGCCGTTCAGTAATAAAAATCCTGAGGAGTAGGAGAGACGGAAATCAGGGCATTCGCTCCCTGATTTCCCACGCCGTCTTCAGATACGATGATAC
>JAFQFS010000117.1 GCA_017398585.1 Clostridia bacterium | reverse complement strand
GGCAGTATGTACGACGGTCTGTATCAGTCCGCGCTCTGCCGTTCCAAGGCGGACTGGCTGGTGGGCATCAATGCGACGCGGCTGTTTTCGATTCTGTATCACCGCAAGCTGAACGTGGGACGGGTAATTTCGCCGACCCTTTCGCTGATCGTACAGCGGGAATGTGAAATTGACTCGTTCCAGCCGGAACCGTACTATACGGTGCATCTGGACTGTGTCGGATTTGAAGCCGTATCCGGAAAAATCCCTGATAAAAGTGAAGCTGAAAGCATCCGGAAAGCCTGTGAAAATCAGTCCGTCACCGTAAAATCCGTGGAACGCCGAGAAAAGTCCGAGAAAGCACCGCTGCCGTTTGACCTGACCACGCTCCAGAGAACGGCGAACAAAACGCTCGGCTATACGGCTCAGCAGACGCTCGATTACCTCCAGTCGCTGTATGAAAAAAAGCTGTGTACCTACCCGCGTACGGACAGCCGATACCTGACAGCCGATATGGCAGCCGCGGTCCCCTCGCTAGTGTGGATTTCGGCAGATATCTGTCAGGCAGAACTGCCGGTTTCGATGAATACGGCGGTGATCTGTGACAATGCGAAAGTGACCGACCACCATGCGATTCTTCCGACGGTCAGTGCGGGAACGGCGGATGTGTCCGTTCTGCCGGGCGGAGAACGCGAAATTCTGCGGTTGATCGCTCGTCAGCTTCTCTGTGCGGTCAGCGAACCGTTCCGGTATGCGGAAACTGTGGTTACACTCGAATGCGGCGGACAGGAATTTTTCGTGAAAGGCAAAACCGTCCTCGCAAACGGCTGGAAAGCATACATGGGAGAGGCACCGGACGATAAAACTCTGCCCGATTTCGTGAAGGGACAGGCGTTCCCTGTTTCTAGAGCCAATATCAAGGAAGGATTCACCGCACCGCCGTCCCACTATACGGAAGATACCGTTCTTCATGCAATGGAAACTGCCGGAGGAAAGGATATGCCGGAGGATGCGGAACGGAAAGGGCTCGGAACTCCGGCGACCCGTGCGGCGATTCTCGAAAAACTGATGGCAAACGGTTTCATTGAAAGGAAAAAGTCCAAGAAATCCGTCTACCTGATTCCCACCCATGCCGCAGTTTCCCTGATTACCGTTCTTCCCGAACAGCTTCAGTCCCCGCTTCTGACTGCCGAATGGGAATACCGTCTGAAACAGGTCGAACGCGGAGACCTGTCCGCCGACGAATTCCTTGCGGATATCACTGACATGATCGTCGATCTCACGGAAAACTATCAGGCAGTACAGGGTGCGGAAGTCCTGTTCCCGTCCGGACGAGACGTCATCGGCAAGTGTCCGCGATGTGGCAGTGAAGTCACGGAATCGAAGAAGGGGTTCTTCTGTGAAAACACCTCCTGTCGCTTCGGGATGTGGCGGGACAACAAATTCTTCAAGCTGAAGCACGTTACTCTCACGAAAGCGCAGGCGGCGGAACTGCTGAACAACGGGCGGGTGTTCATGAAGGGACTGTATTCCGAAAAGTCCGGCAAAACCTACGATGCGTGGGTGGTTCTCGATGACAACGGCGAGTTTGTCCGCTACCGTATCGAGTTTGAAAGGAATTCCGAGAGATGAAACTGACACCCGCCGAAAAGGAAACCATCATCAATTTCGATGAAAGCGACGATACCGCCCGCGTTTACACCTACGATTCGCGTCTGAAATCGAAACTGAGACAGCTTCACAGGAAATTCCCCGAAAAAATCTATCCGGACAAGG
>JAFQFS010000116.1 GCA_017398585.1 Clostridia bacterium | reverse complement strand
TACGGAAGTGCCGAGCGCTGAACAAAACGGAGTTTTGAGAAGTCGCTCTCCTATTCCTCATGATCTTTATGACTATATGTCAGCGGGTCGAACGATTTCAGCCATACTCCACCAAAAATTTTCCCCTTTTTCCCTTCTATATCATATCAGCCATACCAAATGGCTACTGAAGACACTTCGTGTCTTCCGATTAAAGTTTTTGCGGAGCTTTTTTCAAAAAGCGACCGTTTTCCCCGTTCCCCCCGCACAAAGAACTTGCAATTCCCCCATCCCTGTAGTATAATCAAAGAAAAACGTACGTAAAAAAAGCCAAAGGAGGCATCCCCATGAACGATACCAACATCCGCTTCACCGACGAACAGTATGAACAGCTCCGGACGACCTACCGGAAATGGTGGGCAGGCGAGCTTGACCGACCGATCGTGCCGATCACGACGACGGGGCATGAATCGTACCGCGAGCCGTCGAAGAACCCGACCCTGCAGTTCCCGACGGCGTGGGATTTCTCAATCTCCCCGGAACAGTTTGTCGACGCGCAGGACTGGCAGTTCTCCACGATGCGCTGGCACGGCGACGGGTTCCCGCTGTTTGCAACGACGGCGTTCGGTCCCGGTACGCTGGCGGCCTTTCTCGGCTGTACGCCGGTCGGCTCCCCGCATACCGTCTGGTTCCAGCCGCCGCGCGAAAATATCCCGATCGAAGAACTGCATTTTGAATACGACGAAAACAATCCGTATTTCCGCCGTGTCATAAATGTCTACGAAGCGGCGATGGACAGGTGGCACGGACAGGTCGTCGTCGGCATGGTCGATATGGGCGGCGTCATGGACGTCCTGCAGAGTTTCCGCGGTGCGGAAAACCTGCTCATGGATCTGTACGACGATCCCGACGAGGTCATCCGCTGCGTGAAGGAAATCCAGGACCTGTGGTTCGTCTACTACGACAAGATCAACGCCATGCTGGCGCCCGAAGCACGCGGGTACTCGCAGTGGTTCCACCTGTACGGCGAAACGCCCGGCTACATCCTGCAGAGCGACTTCTCCTACATGATCGGTCCCGAAATGTTCCGGCAGTTCGTCGCACCGGAACTGAAAACCTCCGCCGAACGGATGACCAACGCGGTCTACCATATGGACGGCATCGGACAGATTGCACACCTCGACCAGCTTCTCGCTATCGACGGGATCAAGGGCATCCAGTGGGTTCCCGGCTCCGGCACACCCTCGATGAAGAACTGGGACGACATCCTCGGACGCATCCTCGATTCGGGCATCAAACTGCTGTCGTGGACCCGCAAGGGCGACGGTACGCCGATCGACCTCGCGAAGAACCGTCCCGGTCAGCTGTACTTTGACGAGGCGTGGTACCATGTGAACGACATCGAACGTGCGAAGGCGTACGGTGCGATGTACGACATTGAGGTAAATGTTTAAATGAAACTTGAAGCGAAAAATCTCACGCGTTCGCCCGCGCTGGTGTTCTTTATGCTCATGGGCGTGCAGAATGCCTATTCCCTCTCGATTCTTCTGTCTCGTGCGGAATTCGGGTGGAATACGTTCAGTTCGACTCTGACCAGCCTGATGCCGTTTGTCATCGCCGCCGCGCTGTTCTTCCGGATCCCGAACCTTCTGTACCTTCCGTTTGCCGTGAGCGGAGCCGCTTCGCTCTGCTGGCTGATTGTCAGATTCGCGAATCTGTTTTTCGTCGGAACGGCGGGAGCATCCGATGTGCTGCTCGTTCTGATGTATCTGGTGCAGATCGCGCTGTACGGTGTACTCGCTTATATGACGTTCCGGCTCGGGGAGCTGAAAATGCTGTGGTTCCTGCCGCTTCTGCTGCATCTCGCGTACACGGTCGGCTACCGGGTTTACATTTATCTGATGATCGGCGGCGGCATCATTAAT
The DNA here is from genome assembly GCA_017398585.1 of Clostridia bacterium. Classification (GTDB taxonomy): domain Bacteria; phylum Bacillota; class Clostridia; order Oscillospirales; family CAG-272; genus UMGS1696. The sequence goes on along the minus strand of JAFQFS010000116.1, from coordinate 16,846 downwards.
CCGTCTTTTTTCATCAATCTGATTCTTACCGTCCCCGCGTACGGCTTCCTCGGACGCTGGCTGGCGTATCCGTATAAAAAATCGTATTACTGTAAACAAAATCAAATTTCCAATACATCCGAACAGGAGGAAAACATCCATGCTTAAAGTAGGCGTACAGTCCGCCGGCTGGTATGACCACGCGCGGGCACTCGAATCGTTCGAGTACATCAAAAGCTGCGATTTTGAGGCCGTCGACTTCAACATCGACCATTACCTGAGTCCCGGCAAGCTCTCGAAGGAAGGGATTCAGCCGACGTTCTTCGACCAGCCCGTCGAAGATATCCTCGAATTCTTCCGCCCGCTGAAGGAAGCGTCCGAGGCGACCGGCGTGGAGATCGGACAGATGCACGCGCCGTTCCCGTGCTGGTATCCCGAAATGGACGACGTGAACGCGTATCTCGCAATGGCGTTTGACAAGTGCTTCGCCGTCTGCGAATACGTGGGCTGTCCGGCAATCGTGGTGCATCCGGTCGGTGCACCGTCGAAATTCACCGAATGGGACTACAACCTCGCACTGTACCGCGGGCTGATCCCGTACATCACGAAGTACAGCGGCATCAAGATCTGCCTTGAAAACATTTTCACGTCCCGTCCGAACCGTCTGAGCGGCGGACGCTTCGACATTGCCGAAGACGCGGTGAAGATGATCGACCTGCTGAACGAAGAAGCGGGCGGCGATTACTTCGGCTTCTGTCTTGACGTCGGTCACGCGAACCTGACCCGCCGCAACATCCGCGACTTCATCAACATTCTCGGACCGCGTCTGACGATCCTCCACATCCACGACAACAACGGCATGGACGACCAGCACATCGTGCCCTACTCCTGCCTCGCGAACAACGCCAGCCACATCTGCGACTGGGACGCGTTCGTCGCGGGTCTGAAGGACATCGGCTATCCGGGCGTTCTCGCGTTCGAGACGTTCCGCATTTTCTCGGCTTATCCGAAAGAAGTCCACACGGAAGTGCTGAAGCTCATCTCCGCGATCGGACGTACCTGGGCAAAGAAAATTGACGAATAAAGAATCGAAAAAAGAGAGAATCTTTCCGTAAAAGATTCTCTCTTTCTCATTTTTTTGCTGAATTCTTATTTTTTTGCCGCACGTGCCATAGCGAGGACGTTCTCTGCGGGAACGTTCGGAAGAATCCGCTCGTGGCTGGGGGAAATCACGATCGACGGACCGAGGATGGAACGGACGCGGTCGACTTCGCGGGCGATTTCGTCGGGGGTGGAGTTCACGAAGAACGACTGCGCGTCGATGCCGCCGACGAAGGCAAGGTCGTTTTTGTGCTGTTTGAGGTCATCTGCGCTCATACCGACGGCTTTGGCCTGGATGGGGTGGATTGCGTCGACGCCTGCGTCGACGAGGTCGGGGATGATGCGGTAGATCGAGCCGCAGGAGTGGAGGAGGATCTTCTTGTTGTACTTTTTCCCCACGGCGATGATCTTTTTGAAGCCGGGCAGGACAAATTTCCGGAACATCTCCGGCGAAATGAACAGGTCGAGCTGGGTACCGAAGTCGTTGCCGAAGAACATCACGTCCGCGCGGTCACCAAGACCCGCGAAGAATTTCTCGTTCGCCTGAACATAGAAATCGACGACATGTTCGGTGACCGCTTCCACGATCTCGGGGGCCTCATACATCTTGATGAAGTAATTCTCCATCCCGAAATAGTCGGCAACGAGGTGGAAGAAGCAACTCCACATGCCCGTGAACACCATTTTGTCCGGGAAACGGTCGATCTGTTCGTAAATGCGCGTGAAATCGCAGTATTTCACATCGGGCCACGGATACGCTTCGACCTCGGCGAGGTCTTCGGTATCCGCGAAACATCCGGCGGCGGAAAGCGTATCGCGCGCCTTGCTGTTGTACGCGGTATCAAACATGGGACGTCCCTCGGGATGGCGGTAGCCGCCGTCCGCTGAGATCCACCGGCAGTCGTCGTCCATATATCGGAAAAACGCCTCCGCGTTATCTTCAATCCCCCAGAGCCGCGCCCCTTCGCTGATCACTTCCCGGTCCGGATTGCCCGTCCACATAACTCCGTCCCCGCTGCTGCGGTGTTCAAACACCTCAAGGACTTTTTCTCTTGATGTTTTCATATTGATTTCCTTTCGTTTATTCTCCAAGTTTTGTAACAGTCATGCGTAACCGGCTTCCTTCCGTGACAATCTGTCCGGCGAGAATGTCGGCTTCGGTGACCTTTGCCATGAGGATGGCTTTTTCGTAGGTGCTGTAGTCGACATCTTTGCTGTAGCGGGCACCGCGTTCGTGGTCGTAGATGATGTAGAGGAAGCCGTCGTCCGCTTCTTTGACATCGGGATAGGAGACGTTGCCGCGCCCGTCGAGGAGGAGGAACCCCTTGAACGTCGCACCGTCGTCGTCGGAAAGCATCGCGGTGAGATTGTTTCGGCCACTGAAATTATAATGGTTGATGAGCAGGATGCGTCCGGAACGGAGGCGTCCGATGTAAAAGCGGGAATTCGGTCCGCCGAATCCGCTGTCGTATGCGTCCTCAAAGGTGCGTCCGCCGTCGTGCGAAACCGCTTTGCCGATGCCGTATGCGGTGCGGATGTACATTTCGATGTCGCCGTTTTTCTTTTCAAGCAGCATGTGTTCGTCGTACCATCGGCCGGGCGCGTCGACGGTGCCGATTTTTTCGAAGGTTTCGCCTTCGTCCCGGCTGAGATAGACGTGCGCGCCGGTTTCGTGGAGACCGTCCGAGCCGCCGCCGAGACCTGCCGTCAGTCCCGGCTTCCAGACCGCCACCGGGAACAGCCAGCCTTCCGACGTGACGATGGGCTTGTTCAGCATGATGTCGTGTCCGAGGGTGCGGACGCCGCTCCATTCGAGAATCTCCGCGTCGGGCTGTGCGCAGACGGCGAATTCCGCACGGGATTCGGGCATGACCGCCCAGACAAACCACAGGCGTCCGCGCGGATCGATCCAGAGACAGCTGTCAAACGCGCGGGATTTCTCGCCCATGTACGCGACCGCGACGGGCTCGCTGAACGTCGCGCCGCCGTCATCGCTCATGACGACCGCTGCGAAATTGCCCATGCATTCGGTCTCGCCGCCGCTGTAAAAGACCGCGAAAATGCGTCCGTTCGCGGTGACTTCAACGGACGGAATCCCCTGCCACAGGCGGTTTTCCGCATAGAACCCGGTCAGCTCTTCCGTTTTTGTGATAAGCATAAAATGCTCCTTTCGCTTGTCGTTTTTGTTTCATTATAACACATCCCGCCGGAGAAAACAATTCTAAAAAACAAATCAAAAAGACACGGCTCCGGAGTCCTCGCTCCATTTCCGTGTCTTTTGTCTGTTGTATGCCTTCGGATTTTCACTCCGTCTCGTCACCGGGTTCAGCGTACCCCATGTGCCTCTCTTCTGTGCGTTCATTTCCTTCTGCTTCTTCTTCGACAGCTTTTCGTAGGGGATGTACTTTTCCATATCTGTTCTCCTTTTTCTCTATCATATTCCGTTCATCGTACGTTATTATTATACCACAAACCGCCCCATTTGTCAAGTATTCCTGTCCCTGATGCACCCAATGTTGTCAACTTAAGAAGAAATGAAGTTGTCTTTATGCCTTCCTTGGAAGACCGTTCCGGTCTTCAGAGGAAGGTGGCGGCGAAGCCGTCGGAAGGAGAACGCGGCACTGGAAATTTGATTCGCTATATTTTGTAATCAAAGTAGAACTTACAGCCGCATGCCTTCGGCAGTTAGCTGAAATCGCTAGTGACGCATTCTCCCTCAGTCACTCCGTGACAGCTCCCTCCCGGAGGGAGCCTCATTGAGAAAACCTCTTTTCTTCTAAAGTTGACAGCATTGCCTAATTCACCGGATCTGTACAAACTCTACCCAGTATCACAGTTTAAAAGGTTTTGAAGTGGGTTTGGGAGAAACTTTTTTCAAAAGTTTCTCCCAATCGCGTCTCCTAAAAAACTCTATTTCACAATCCCGTCGCGTTTGTCCGCGAGGTCGCAGAACCGGCGGATCAGCTTCGTTTCGTTCGGGTCGTACGGGTAGCCGTTGAAACGGTAGAGGTCGTGCTGCCATTTGGTCAGATCGAGGGTACCGTTCATGAACGCGGGGTTCCGGAAATAGCCTCCCCACGGTTCGAACGTCTGCGAGAAGCCCTGCATCAGTCCCCAGCTGTAGGAACCGATCTTTTCGAGGTAGAACAGCGGGAAGATTTCCTTATAATTGTTGTCGTTCAGACGGTTCAGCCATTCGTTGTTGATGAGCGGGCGGCCGTAGGTTTCCCGCAGAAGCTCGATCAGCGGAATCATGTTCGTGTACGGGCCGTAGTAGTGGAACGTGATCACGTCGGACAGCTCGACCGCGCGGCGTTCGACCGGTGACATCTGATCGAGGGACGTGGACATCCGCCACACGTCTGCCGTCAGCGGCTGCTTCACCTTCTTTTCCCGCAGGATTTCGAAGAATTTTTCCATCGCGTGCCGGCTCATCGTGCCGCGGTTGCTGTTGCCCGGCTCGTTCCAGACGTCCCAGATCTGGATCCGGTCGTCCTGTCCGTAGGTTTCCGCCAGTTCCGCGACCATTTCGTAATATTTTCCTTCGTATTCCGGATCGTCGAGAAGCATGTAGCCCGGTTCGCTGTAGTCGCCTGTGTGCGGTCCCTGTCTGATGCCGCTGTGGTAACCCCAGTCCACCTTCTGCTCGCCGAACACCACCGGTTTGAACCGGCTCTTCGGCACCGTGCAGTCGTTGCCGAGGCAGACCATGATTTTGATGCCGTGTTTGTCCGCGAGGGTCACGTATTCTTCGAAATTCGCCATGAACGAGTCGTGTTCGAAACACCATGCCTCAAACTGCACTACAATGCGGTATGCGTTGAAACCAAGTTCCTCCGCGATGCCGAATTCGTAATCGATCTGTTCCGCCACGTCCGCGTGACCGTATTCCTGCCACATCGCGATGCGGTTCACGCAGTTCGCCGGATAGCCGCACCATCCGCGGATCCACGGCTGGGCGTTGTACCATTCCCACGCCTGCTCGGATGTCCACTGTCCTTTTGCAAGATCTTTCATGTTGTTCTCTCCTTTGTGAAATTTATTCGCCGTAAACGAACGCCGCAACCGCTTCCGCTGTCAGGCGTATCTGTTCTTCGTTCGTGATCGTCGGGATGCCGTCGCCGTCCTGCGCGCCGTACACGCCGAAATAAGCGTGACAGCCGCCGTCCAGCACGAGTTCCGTCGTATCCACGGGAAGATTCGCGCGGTATTTTTCGTATTTTTCCATGTTCAGCACGCCGTCCTTACTGCCGTAGACCGAAAGGACGTCCGTGTCCCCTGCGGAAAAATCCTCCGTGGAGTAAGAGCCGAGCAGGATCAGCCCTTCGTAATCGTCCGGATTCTCTGCAAGGTGCGCCGCCGCCATGGAACCGCCGAGCGAGTGACCGCCGATGTACCAGCGGTCGATGTCCGGGTAGGTTTCGCGGATTTCCTCCGCTGCATGGATATCAAACACCGCCAGACGGAACGGCATTTCGGGCATCGCGCAGAAAATCCCGTTTCTGGAGCATTCCATTAGAAGCGGAAGGTACGAATATGCCTCGACCTTTCCGCCCGGGTAGAAGATGAAACCGACCGGTGATTTCTCATCTCCGGTTACTCTTGTACCGCCCGGTAAGGTATGAAATTCCGTCGGAGTGCCTATGATTGTCTGAATCGCCGTCATGTCAGCACGATAGTAAGTATTCAGATACAGGCTCACAGCGATGAAACAAATCAGAAACACCGCGATCAGAACGACTGGGATACCCTTCTTTCGGTTCCGGCGGTCATTCAAAATTTTGTGCAGGAAATTCATGGGATTTTTCCTTTCATGGAACATTTCTCAATCACAGCGCGAGGTCTAAACCGGTAATTGAGTAAAATCTACGGTCATGTTGATTGAAAAAACGTCCGGTTTCCGTTATAATGAGGATAACAAAACCGGTTTTGATTCTGTAAAAATGAGGTAATATTATGAAACTGTCGATCGGGGAAAATCTGAAAAAATTCCGCATGGAAAAGAATGTCACGCAGGACACGCTCGCGGAATACCTCGGCGTGACCTATCAGGCGGTCAGCCGCTGGGAAAACGGGATCGCGTATCCCGACATCGAACTGCTCCCGGAAATCGCACGCTTTTTTGAGGTCAGTCTCGAGGAACTGATGGGCTGCGCAAACGGCGAAAAGGAAGCGGAAGACAAAGCAATCCGGATCGCCAACCGGCGGTGGGAACCGGATATCGACCGGACGGAACTTCTGCGGGAACTGCACGAACTGGAACGGCAGTATCCGAACAACTGGGAAATCAAGGAAATCATCTGCACCGTGATTTCCGACCCGGTGCCGGAAAACCTCGAAGAATACCTGCCCGAACTTCGCCGGTACGGACGTGCCGCGATCGAACGCTTCCGTCCGGATCCGGAGGAGGAACGGCTGTTTCTGTGGTTCTGCCGGACGATGGTTCTCGCCCTGCCCGAAGAGGAACTGGACGAATGGCTCGGATATCTGCGGGACGACGGCGATTTCTTCAACCACCGGAATCAGGTGCTGAAAATCCGGTATCAGGACCGCAGGGAGCTGGAAAAGGCACGGCATTACGAAAGCGAGCAGAAGCTCCGGTATCTGCGGGAGCTGACAAACTTCGGGCTGATTCCGGAAACGGAGGATCCGAAAGCCGGCACTCTCCTGAACGAACGCATCGAACGCATCTACGACGCCGTCGTCGGTACGCCGTACCGGTCGGCGGACGGGACCGTCCATAATTCCATCGATCTGTACGAACGTGCGGACAGCCTGTTCACACTGGCGTTCAGTCACTGCGGGTCGTGGCTGTGGAGCGGGACAGAACAGGAAGTCAGGGACGGACTTGCCGCTCTCGAAAAAGCCGTGGACTATGCCCTTCTGTATGCGGACGCGCTCAAAGGTGAGTGGTTCGACAGCGAAAATCCGTATCTGGAACCGCAGGAAATCGCGGAAAATCTTCTGCGTTTTGAGGATATGCACGGAAGGCGTGAATCCTTCGTCCGCGAAAAAAGCATCGACTGGGCGTTCGGTCACCGCAAAGCGTACCCCGATGCCGTACGGGAAACGGCGGAATTTCAGGCACAGTTCGCCCGTCTGGAGGCGAAAAAAGCCGAGCTTGAGGAGTACTGGCGGGACCGTGACTGATCTTTCGTTTATTATAGCACCGCCGTGCAAATTTTGTCAATCCCAAACAAAAATCATCTTGACAAACCACGGTTTCATCGGTTAAAATGGTGTTATCATCCAAAGAATATTCATGATCGGAGGAAATGCCATGTACCACGACTACAATATGGAGAAAATCCTTGACCACATCCGCACCTGTCCGAAGAAGAAATTCATCCTCGACACCGACACGTTCAACGAGATCGACGACCAGTTCGCCATCACCTACGCGATGCTCTCCGAAGACATCGACCTCCTCGCGCTGACCGCCGCGCCGTTTTTGAACAGCCGCGCGTCGTCCGTGGAGGACGGGATGGAAAAGAGCTACGAGGAAATGGTGCGCGTCCGTGACTTCATCGACCCCGACGGCGTGCGGAACATCCCCTGCTACCGCGGTTCGCGGGACTACATGAAGAACGTCATTACGCCCCAGCCGAGCGAAGCCGCCGAAAACATCGTGCGTCTCGTTCATGAGGCCGACGACATCGTGTACATCGCCGTGATCGGATGCTACACGAACGTCGCGTCCGCACTCCTGCTCGATCCGTCGATCATGGACAAGGCGGTCATCCTCATGATCGGCGCGAACAAGTTCGAACACATCGACGCGAACGAATTCAATCTCATGCAGGACCGCGCAGCAGCACGCGTGATCTTCGAATGCGGCGTTCCTCTGGTCGTTCTGCCCGCGTTCGACTGCACCGAACGGCTGTACATGACCAACGGCGAGCTGATGTACTACTTCTGGAACAAAGCGGGCGCAATCGGCAACTACCTCTGCGAAATTTTCAACAAGGACGAACATTTCCCGGACGACGAAGACGGAAACTGCTTCAGCCGTCAGCGGAGCATCTGGGACATCGGTTCCGTGGCGTTCCTGCGGAAGGCGGAAAAGCTGTGCCATGTCAACGTGGTGCCCGCCCGCACCATCGACGCGCGCGGCATGTGGCGTGACCTGAACGACGGCCGGAACATGATCTACGTCGACCGCTTCTACCGGAACGAAGTTCTGTCGGATTTCTACACCGTTGTACGGAAAGCGGATCTGAAATAAACAAAAATGACCCTGCCGGGAATCCGTCAGGGTCTGATTTTTTATTCTGCGGTTCTGCGGAAATGCCAGTACAGCGCGTGACCGATCAGGCACTGCGCGGGATAGTACGTGGTGACGCACAGAATGTCGACGATGCGCGGGGCATCCGCGAAATAATACAGCACCAGCATGAGGTCGGAGAAGAAGAACAGAATGCTCCCGATCATCAACAGGACGTTCGTGACGCTCTTTTCCGCAAGGGCATTGCCCGACGCCTTGCCGACCATGAACGAGATAATCAGCGCGTAGCCGAGGCAGATCCCAAGCATGAGCGTGCCGCCGAAGTCAAACGCCGGGATGCAGGTCAGTATCAGCGCGGATGCGGCGAAAATACAGAGCGAGAGGATCCCGTCGGTTTTCCGCAGCTTCCGGTGACAGCTGTACGCGATAAAATAGAAGATGTGCCCGACCGCGAAGATCAGCGCACCTTCGATGAAGCGGACGTTCACGACGATGTCCCCGAGCATGGCGACCGCCAGCCCGATTGTCAGAAGCACCGGAAACCGGAGCGGCTTCTTCCGTACGGCAACCAGATACGCCAGATTCAGAATCCCGATCAGAACGAACCCGAAGCTCGTCACGCCCTTGCGCCACAGCCCGCCGTTCGTCAGATACCACACATCCGCAACCTGCACCAGCACAATCAGCAGCAGATTCAGATAAAAAACAAATTTCTTCATTCCCAATATTCCCCTATTTCCTCCAAAACACTTTATCCTTTATTGTATAAGTCTGCACAGACTTTGTCAATACCATTCGTTTAAAAGTTTTTGAATGAGGGGACAAGACTTCCGAAGGAAGTCTTGGGGGGAAAACCTTCTTTCAAAGAGTTTTTCCCCAATTAACTTTATTTCAAAAACATATGCAGGAGTTTTTCGTTGAGGGGTTTGAAAGGCTGGTAGCGCATCGGGAGGTCCATCCAGGTTTTCTTGTCCATGATGCTCTTGCTGTGGGAGAAGACGTCGAAGCCGTCCTTGCCGTGGTAGCTGCCCATGCCGCTTTCACCGACGCCGCCGAACCCCATTTCGCTCGTTGCGAGGTGGACGACCACGTCGTTCACACAGCCGCCGCCGAAGGAACAGCGTTCCGTGAGGGTGCGGATGTGGACTTTGTTTTCCGAGAAGACGTAGAAGGCGAGCGGCTTCGGCTTGTCCGCGAGGAGATCGAGAACGTCGTCGAGTTTTTCGTAGGTCAGAACCGGCAGGACGGGACCGAAGATCTCTTCCTGCATGACCGCGTCGTCCCAGGTCACGTTGTCCATCACGGTCGGGGCGATCCGGAGAGTTTCACGGTCCGCAGCACCGCCGATGACGGTCTTGTCGCGGTCGATCAGACCGCAGAGGCGGTCGAAGTGCTTTTCGTTGATGATCTTTCCGTAGTTCGGGTTGGAGAACGGAAGTTCACCGAACTGACGGTTGATCTGCACGATGATCTCGCGCACGAGCCGGTCCTTCACGGAGCTGTGGCAGAGGATGTAGTCCGGTGCGACGCAGGTCTGTCCGCAGTTGAGGAACTTGCCCCAGACGATGCGCTTCGCCGCCAGTCTGAGCTTCGCGGTACTGTCGACAATGCACGGGCTTTTTCCGCCCAGTTCGAGCACGGCGGGAGTCAGGGTTTCCGCGGTGTGGCGGAGGACTTCACGCCCGACGTTCTGGCTGCCGGTGAAGAAAACGAAATCGAACTTCATCTCAAGCAGACGCGCGTTTTCACGCCGTCCGCCGGTGATGACTGCGACATATTCCTCGTCAAAGCATTCGGTGAGCATTTTTTCGATGACTGCGGAGGTCGCGGGTGAGTACGCGCTCGGCTTCACAACGGCGGTGTTCCCTGCCGCAATGGCATCGACGAGCGGGTCGATCGTGAGCAGAAAGGGGTAGTTCCACGGGCTCATGATGAGCACATTCCCGTACGGGGACGGCTTTTTGTAGCTGACCGACGCGAAATTCGTGATCGGCGTGGGAACAACGCGGTCGGCGGAAAACCGGCGGACATTGCGGATCATATAGCTGATCTCGCTCAGCACGAGACCGGTCTCGCACATGAAGCCTTCGAATGCGCTCTTGCCGAGGTCGGACTTCAGCGCCGCGCCGATCTCCGGTTCGTACGCCTTGACGGCGGCGCAGAGCTTTTTCAGCATCGCGATGCGGAAGGAAACCGGAAGGGTCGCGCCGCTCCGGAAGAAGGTCCGCTGTTTTCCGAGGATTTCGTCAATGTTCTGTATCGTCATGGTGTTTGCTCCAATCTGCAGCTTTGTAATAGAAAATTTCAAGTTCCTTCCGGTCCATCAGCACCGGCACGGGATACAGCGGGTTCGCTTCCCGGTCCGCGTGACGTGCCATCGTCGGAATGTCCTCCTCAAGGATGCCGGAGAGGGTTTCGGGGATGTTCATGCGGCGGTTGAGGGCACGGATCGCGCGGATGAAGTCCTTCGCGCCGGTTTCGTGGCTGACGTTTTCGGTCGTGACGCCCGCTGCGACGCCGAGTTCATGCAGTTTATTATACACGGTTTTCCCGTAGATTTCAAGACCGATCGGAAGAAGGACGGCATTGGCGAGTCCGTGGGGGATGTTGTACTGTCCGCCGAGCGAATGCGCGACGGCGTGGATATAGCCGACGTAGGATTTCGTGAACGCTTCTCCGGCGAGATAGGATGCGCGGAGCATGTTTGAGCGTGCCGTATGGTCATTGCCGTCAAGGTACGCCTTTTCGATGTTGCGGAAGACCAGTCCGACGGCGGTGAGCGCAAGACGGCGGGTCTCCTTCGTCGTGGAGCGTCCGATGTACGCCTCAACGGCGTGGGTCAGGGCGTCCATACCGGTCGTCGCGGTGAGAGACGGCGGGAGCGTGTAAGTGACAGCGGGGTCGAGAACGGCATAGCGCGGGATCAGCGGGAAGCTGTTCATGGTATATTTATGGTTGGTTTCGGGATCGGTGACCACGGCAGTGACGGTGACTTCACTGCCGGTACCGGCAGTCGTCGGGATGGCGACAAGCGGCGGAATCTTCCGGAAAATGCGGAGAGTACCGCCGAGCTGCTTCAGCGAACGGTTCGGATAGGCGATGCGTGCGCCGACCGCCTTTGCGCAGTCCATGGATGAGCCGCCGCCGAAGGCGATCATCGCCTGACAGCCGTTTTCGCGGTACATGAGAACAGCTTCCTCGACATTGAGCGTGGTCGGATTGGCGCGGGTATTGTCGTATACGCAGCAGGAGATGCCGCTCTGCTTGAGCATGGCTTCGAGCGGAGTGGTGAGTCCGGCACCGCGCAGTCCCTTGTCCGTGACAAGCAGGAGAGAGGTGACGCCGAGCTTTTTCAGGAGGGGTTCGAGGTCCTCGATGCGGTCGAAGGTCTCCGGTTCGCGGTACGGCAGAAACGGGATCGCTGCGTAAAACGCCAGCTGATACACGCGGCAGAAGGCTTTTCTGAATGGATTCATACGGTATGCTTCCTTACTTTTGATTCGTTTATGCGGATTGTTTTAAGTTCTAATAATCAATAATGACTTATCTTTCATATGATGCAATTATTATAGCGGATTTACCGTAAGATGTCAACCGGCGGGGAAAATTTTTACAGAAACCGGAACTCATTTTTCCGCAGAGTCAAAAAATTATACCTCCGGTAGAATTCCATTGCCGAGGCGTTTCTTGCAATTTTCTCTCCGGCGGGGTATACTGTAGGCAAGATGTACATCGGACGAACAACCACCCTTTGAAACTCCCGGAAGGAGATGATTTTATGACCAACAACCTCGGCGAAACCATCCGCCGTTTACGGAAACTCCATGATATCACGCAGGAGACCCTTGCCGACGCCGTCGGCGTGACGATTCCCGCCGTTTCCAAATGGGAACGCGGCGAATGCCTGCCCGACGTGACGCTGATCGTGCCGCTTGCCGCGTATTTCGGCATCACCACGGACGAACTGCTCGGCGTGAGTGAGGAAACAAAGCGTGCGAAGATCCAGAAATGGTATGATGATTATCTGCCGCATTTCTGGCGCATGACGAAAGAGATTGATCAGGAACACTTCGACAGACTTCTGGCACTGATGGCGGAATATCCGAACGATTTTGAACTCATGAACAGCTACATTGTGTTCGCGGTGCTCGATCCGGAATTTTACGGTGAGCCTGATCGGACCGAAAAATCCCGTAAAAAGAATTTCAAAAAGATCGAGGAATGCTGCCGCACGATCATCGACAAATGCACGGACGAGAAAATGCGGCAGGAAGCATTCTCAAACCTCGCGGAACTCTACGCGTCCGACGGACGGCTGGAGGAAGGTGAAAAACTGATCATGGACAATGTCCCGTTTGAACTGCGGCATCAGAAGATCGTTGAGCTGTACAACTCGGTCGATCATCCGGACACGCCCGATAAATTCCGGAATTCTCTGTATTATCAGATGAAAGCTCTGCTGGAAACGATCACTTTCTATCTCGATTGGGTCAAGCCAATCGAAAAGAAGCGTGAACTTCACCGCCGAACGATTACCATGATCGAAGCATTCTGCGGCGATGATCCCGGAGCGATGTGCTTCCAGACAGCTTTTGTGTACTATGACGAATGTGCGGATTGTACCCGTGCCGGACTTCTTGACGAAGCGGTGGAAGCGGCGGAACTCTGTCTGCGTGACATCCACCGGTACGACCGTCTGCCGAAGGAATGTACGTTCACAACTGGTTTCCTTGAAGGATATATACAGTCCACCGCCGATGAAGCAATGGAAGCGGCGGACATGACGGAAACGGAGTATATGCTCGACCTGTTTGATCAGAACTGGGCAGCTCCGCTCAGAGAACGTGAGGACTTCCGCGCACTCCTTGAACGGTACCGTAACCTCCGTTAAAAAATCCGACAAAATATCGTAAAAATTTCCACAAAATTCGGTCGGCACGTCAATTGCAATGGCGGGGACTTGGGAGTATAATGTAAAATTGTGTGTTACAATATTCTACCATCAAAGGAATAAGGACATCCTCAAATGAACAACATTTTCAAACCCAAATTCTTCTCCTCGATCCGCGAATATTCCGGAAAGAAGTTCGTTTCCGACCTCGTTGCCGGCGTGATCGTGGCGATTATTGCGCTTCCCCTCTCCATCGCGCTCGCCATTGCGTCCGGCGTGTCCCCCGAAAAGGGTCTGTACACCGCCATCGTCGCGGGTTTCGTGATCTCCTTCCTCGGCGGCAGCAGCGTCAACATCTCCGGTCCGACGGCGGCGTTCGCGACCATCGTTGCGGGCATCGTCGCGCAGTTCGGCACCGACGGTCTGGTGCTCGCGACCCTGATGGCGGGTATCCTGCTCATCCTCATGGGCATCTTCAAGTTCGGTTCCCTTATCAAGTACATCCCCTACACCATCACGACCGGCTTCACCTCCGGTATTGCCGTGACCATCATCATCGGTCAGATCAAGGACTTCCTCGGGCTGACGTATCCGGAAGGAACCCACGCGATTGAAACAATGGAAAAGGTCTCCGCCGTCGGCGCGTCCATCGGTACGCTGAACTGGCAGGCACTTCTCGTCGGTCTGATCGGTCTCGCAATCCTGATCGTATGGCCGAAGATCTCGAAGAAGATCCCCGGTTCCCTGATCGCCGTCGTTGTCGGCGTGGTCATCGTCAAGGTCTTCAAAATGGACGTCAACACCATCGGCGACCTCTACACGATCTCCCGTGATCTTCCGAAGTTCGCTTTCCCCGCGATTGAATTCGCGACCATCAAGGAACTCATCCCGAGCGCATTCACCATCGCGATACTCGCGGGCATCGAATCCCTTCTCTCCTGCGTCGTTTCCGACGGTATGATCGGCGACCGCCACAACTCCAACACCGAACTGATCGCACAGGGTGCGGGCAACATCATGTCCGGTCTGTTCGGCGGCATCCCCGCGACCGGTGCCATCGCACGTACCGCCGCAAACGTCAAGAACGGCGGCCGCACCCCCGTTGCGGGCATGGTTCACGCGCTGGTTCTTCTCCTGATCCTTGTGGTTCTGATGCCGTACGCGGCATGGATTCCGATGCCGATCATCGCGGCGATCCTCTTCATGGTCGCATACAACATGAGCGAATGGCGCCACTTCGTACACGTCTGCAGGACGGCACCCAAGTCCGACATTCTCGTTCTCGTCATGACCTTCGTGCTGACCGTTGTGTTTGACCTCGTTGTAGCGATCGAAGTTGGCATGGTTGCGTCCGCGATCCTCTTCATGAAGCGCATGTCCGACGTTACCCACATCCGTCCGTGGACGAAAGCCGACGAAATGAAGGAAAGCGACGCCGGCCGTCTGAAGAACATCCCCGCAGACACCGCCGTATTCGAACTCGACGGTCCGATGTTCTTCGCAACCTCCGACAAGTTCGCGTCCATCCCCGTACGTGAAGGGGACCGTGTCGTTATCCTCCGCATGCGCAACGTTCCCGCGCTCGACGTCTCCGCGATGCGTTCGCTCGAAGCGATCCACCGCGTCTGCGCCGAAAAGGAAATGACGCTGATCCTCTCCCACGTCAACGAACAGCCCCTCTCCGTCATGAAGAAGTCCGGCTTCTACGATGCCGTCGGCGAAAAGAACTTCGCCGAAAACATCGATGCCGCTCTCGAAATGGCTGCGGAAATCGGAAGAAAGTAAGAATGCTTCAATAAGAAAAGGAACCCCGCGGGGTTCCTTTTGTTGTTGTAACGTGAGTTCGACGGAGTTCTCGGGGAAACCTTTTTTGAAAAAAAGGTTTCCCCGAACCCCATCCAAAAAACTTCAAACTGGACAAAATGACAAAGTTTGTGTGAAGTTGTTGTTGGATTTGCACTGCATCTTGTTCCTTTATTTACCTGAAAGTTTTTGAAAAGGGGTTCGGGGAAAAACTTTTTTCAAAAAGTTTCTCCCCGTCGAACTCACGTTATTTTAATGCTTGTGATGCTTGATGAGACCTGCCGCCTTGCAGATTTCCATCACCGGGAACGGAACGAGAATGAGTCCGAGACCGAGGAGATAGAGTTTCCACGGGAGAGTGATGAGACCGAAAATGGAGCCGACGGGAGTAAAGAGAACGAGGGCAACCATCAGGGTCGATGCAAGTGCCGCGAGGTTCAGCGTACGGTTGGTGAAGATGCCGATGTGGAAGAGGGAGTGTTCGGTGCGCATGTTGAACGCCTGGACGATCTGGCAGAGGGAGAGAACCATGAACGCGAGGGTCTGACCGCCTGCGAGTTCGCCGGTGACATGTTCGCCGACGTAGAAGCCGATGAGGGTCAGCGCTGCGAACATCATACCCTGGAGAACGACGCGGATGCCGAGACCGTGGGCGAAGATGCCTTCGTCCTTCGGCTTCGGCTTACGGTCCATAACGTCCGATTCGACCGCTTCCATACCGAGCGCGATCGCCGGAAGAGAGTCGGTGACGAGGTTGATCCACAGGAGCTGCATCGAGAGAAGCGGGGACTTGTGCCACAAGAGCATGGCCGTGAAGACCGTGAAGACTTCGCCGATGTTCGTGCCGAGCAGGAAGCCGACAACCTTCTTGATGTTCGCGTAGATGCCGCGTCCTTCGCGGACCGCTTCGACAATCGTTGCGAAATTGTCGTCGGTCAGGGTCATGTCTGCCGCACCCTTTGCTACGTCCGTGCCGGTGATGCCCATCGCGCAGCCGATGTCCGCCGCCTTGAGCGCCGGTGCGTCGTTGACGCCGTCACCGGTCATGGAAACGACCTGATTCTTGCGCTGCCATGCCTTGACGATGCGGATCTTGTTTTCCGGAGAGACGCGCGCGTATACAGAGATGTCTTCGACCGATTCGTCGAGTTCGCTGTCCGTCATCGTGTCGAGCTGTGCGCCCGTGATCGCACGGTCGCCGTCTTCGAGAATGCCGAGTTCCTTTGCAATTGCGGATGCCGTTACGACGTGGTCACCCGTGATCATGACCGGCTTGATGCCCGCTCTGCGGCAGACCGCGACCGCTTCCTTCGCTTCCGGGCGCGGCGGGTCGATCATGCCGACCAGACCCATGAACGTCAGTCCGCATTCGATTTCTTCGGACGTGAGCTTTTCGGGAATGGTGTCGATCACCTTATAACCAACCGCGAGCACGCGGAGGGCGTCCGCGCTCATCTGTTCGGTCATCTGCTTTGCTTTTTCGATATTGCCCGCGATGCAGCGGACCGCCATCATGTCGAACGCACCCTTGACGATGACGACGTTCTTACCGTCGATGCGGTTGATCGTGGTCATCAGCTTGCGGTCGGAGTCGAACGGGATTTCGCCGAGGCGCGGATAGGACTTGTTCAGTTCGTCCTTCGGAAGACCGTTTCTGTGTGCCGCGAGGACAATCGCGGTTTCCGTCGGGTCGCCGATGTGCTGTTCTTCGGTGCCGTGGAAGACAACCGAACCGTCACAGCAGAGCGTACCGTAGGTCAGGAGCTTCTTGATGGGATCGGAGTTTGCCGTGGTGATCGCTTCCGGTTCCGACGCACCGTCGAGATATGCCTTCACGAGGGTCATGC
>JAFQFS010000115.1 GCA_017398585.1 Clostridia bacterium | reverse complement strand
CTACACTACTGGAACCAACAACGAACTAACCAGTGACGGCACCTATACTTACACCTATGACGCCGAGGGAAACCGGATTTCCAAAACGAACACCGCGAATACCGAGCGCGAGCTATACACGTGGGACCATCGCAACCGCCTAACTACAGTAACGAAACAGACCTTCAATACGGAAACGCAGACGTGGACCACAGTCCAGGTCATAGAATACACCTACGATTACAACAACGTCTGGATCCGTAAAATCGTTGGCGATTTCAAAACCATTTTCATTCCGGAAAACTACCAAACCACGGTCCAGATCGACAACGGCATTACCACGCACCATTACCTCTGGACGCCCAATGCTCAGGACAAACTCCTCGCCGACACGACTTCCACCGATGTCCTCTGGTCCCTGACCGACCACCTCGGCACGATTCGCGACGTCCTCGGAACTACCTCCACTCACCTCATTTACGACGCCTTCGGAAACCTCATTTCCGGCACGAATCCACTCCTTTTCGGCTTCACCGGCAAGGCGTTTGACTCCGACACCCACCTCCAAAACAACATCAACCGCTGGTACGACGCCACTATTGGCCGCTGGCTTTCCACTGATCCGATCGGGTTTGAGGGAAATGATACAAATTTATATCGATATGTGGGAAATTCCCCATTAACACATATTGATATTACTGGATTGAAAGAATTTCGATATCTTACAACGAAAGAAAAGCAATTCTTAAATTTTATGTTTAATTGTGCATTTAATACAACCAATATGCCAGAGCAACAGGCAGACCAATTTATACAAGCGATTGATAAAGTTTTAAACAACGTCAAACTATGGAATTTTAATCGAATCGAAGGATGGCACACATTGCATCCAAATTATACTATTGCTTACTACACATTTTTAAATCCAGATATTGGCGCAATTACGTTTGGGAATGATATTTATTTTCCCGATAAGACTTATATTCGCGGAGGGAATTACAAGAATGAAGGGCAAGCCCTAATTGGTCACGAGCTATTTCATTCACTTCATGTTGAATTGGCAAACTTGGGTGTTACCGTTTGGGCAGGAATTTATTTACTAGATTCTCTTTCAACTGGACTCAGTTAAATCTCGTAAAATCAAGGCTAAAGTCTACTTTGCCTGTTCTTTTAAGGTCATTTTTCGGGTCAGTACCTGAAATTCTCTTATTTGCCCATTCTCGCGCCAACGAGCGCGCCTTGTGCTGGGGTGGCTCGGCTGTCGGCGTGTTCCGCGACCAACGGGAGCGGGAGGCAGGCCGGATTCGGCGCGATAGCGGGATTAAAGGCCGTGAGCCGTCTGAACACCCTGGGAAGCGCCCGGAGTGCGGGTCGTTCGGCCGGATGGCATTAGGCGCAGGCTTGGGAATCCGCGGGCGTTCAACCACTCATTCCGAGGATTTTTTCGCGTTCCATGCTTTCGGCGTTCACCTGGCCAATCGGTCAGCGTCGCGAACGCCGCGGAGCGTGCGGGAGCAGGCGCGGGAAATCGCTTTCGACTTAAGAAACCTGACTTTTAGAGAATCAAGGAGATTTTACGCATGATTCGTACTGTTGACGATTTGGAAGACTTCGCGGAACGCTACGAGCGGGAGAATTACTCGATGTTCCGCGTCCCCAATGAAATGGAGCTGGTCTATAATGACGACGTTCCGGACATTCAACGCCTTGGGCATTCCGTTTGCTGGGCGGAGTCTCCGGCGGACGGACTGCGAGACCGCGGCGGCGTCCGCGAATCGCAGACGGACGACGGAACGACGCCAGAGGACGGGAGAGAAGGCTTTAAGGCCCCTGCCGATAACATGGGCCTTGTGAAGTACCGGGAAGACCTGTTTCCCCGCGGGTGGGGCGGTTTTGACGGCGGGTGTGAAGCTGGTTTCTACGGCAAGTGGGAGAATGAGCGGTTTGAAACTCTGACGCAGATTCTTGACCGTGCAAAACAGGCCGCGGACGACCGAGAAGAGGCGGATTCCTACATTGAGTTCGGGCCGTTCATTTGGAAGGTCTGGCCGAAGGGGGCGAACTGCGGGGGCGGAAAATACAAATGGGTCATGGAGTCGCGGGGAGTGAAACTCTACATTCACAGCAACCCGACCGGCTCGATCGCGCCGTTTCGTGTTCGTTTCGGCTCGGAATGCCTGATGCAGACCGATTTGTTTGACGCGGTGGACACGCTGAAAAAATGCTTCGTGTCGATGGGATTTACGCCGAATGATGACGAGTGCATTTCCCGTGTGGATGCGCAGGTCCTTCTGCCCGTCACGGTTCAGGATTTTCTGGATCTGATGAAACCTGACCGCATTATTACGCGATGCCGGGGGACTGGGAGTATTCATTTCTCCCTGAAAACGGGTGCTCTGGAAACGTTTACGATCGGTTCGGAAAACTGCGAGCTGTGCATTTACGACAAACGGGCAGAACTCCTTGACAAAGCGTCGTTTGCTTACCTGAATATCTTTTGCCGAACGGTCTTCGGCGACGAAAACGCCAACCTGCCGGAACAGCTGACACGCATTGAGTTTCGATTCCGCCGGGCGATGCTGGACCGTTACGGGATCCGGACGTTTGAGGACCTGCGGGGAAGTATCGCGGCTCTGCTGGATGTCGCCAGTTCGGACTGGTTCCGCATTCTTGAACGTGACAAAGTGCGCGGGAGTGAACGGGAAATCAAAAACGCGCCTCTCTGGGAGCGGGTCCGGCAGGCGTTCCATTACTATTTCGCGTCGGAGACCTACGACAGGCGCACGCCTCAACAGCTTCGGGGATTCCGCAAACTTCCGGGAGTACCGCAGGTCGAGAAGACCGTAAAACAGGGAATCGGGTGTCTTGCGTCCGCGGCTTCGGTCCTTCTGGAAAAGACGGTCCAGACGGGCGAGGAGGTCGTGGCGTTCATCCATGAGCAGGCGGGGCGGTTCG
>JAFQFS010000114.1 GCA_017398585.1 Clostridia bacterium | reverse complement strand
GTGAACCGAACAGCATCCCCTGTATAACATCGACAGCGGATAGTCTGCAGAAAGAGAGGATTACAAAAGATGTTAGATACCAAGAATTTTAAGTGACCCTTGATCGTGTTTGTGAAGAAAGATACGATCAAGGGTCACTCTCTTTTTTCCGGTATTTTCAGACGCGGGCAGCCGGGTCTTTTTTGTTGCGTTCTGCGGAAAAACTTGACGTTGTCCCCACACTTTGTTATAATGATAGCAGAAATATTTGATAACCGAGGGTCTTTTCATGAAATCTACGATGCGCGGAATCGCCCTGCTCCTGTCTGTCCTGCTTTTCTCCTCCTGCTCTGCGGAAACTCTGCCGGAGACCGAAGCTCCGCCTGCCGTTCCCGCGGCACAGGAAACTGTCCTTCCCGAAACGGAGGAATCCGCCGCGGAAGAAACTCCTGCCACCGATGAACTTCCCGCCACCGAAGTATCCGCAGCCGATCCGGCGCTTGCGGCAGAAAATCTCGCACGCGCGGTTCAGTACGGCAAACGGATCCGCGAAATGTACTGGGATTCCGAAACCTGCCTTTCCTCACTTACCCCGGACGGCGGCAAGCCGCATCTGTGGCCGTTTACGGAACAGGTGGCAATGGTCAATGGGATCCTGCTCGCAATGGACGAATCCCACGAGGATTATGCCTATTTTGCGGAATATTTGACCGAGCTGATCGAAGGTCTGCGCCACTACCGGATGCGCGATGTGCGTCTGTCCGGGCCGCAGACGTGGAACAACGAAAACCATGTTCTTGCGGCTTTCGGCGAAACGGACGGAACGGGCAACTGCTACGCGATCTACTCGTCCTCACGGAACGACACCGCGGTCGACCGTATCGTAGCGATGGCAGACGCGGTCTACTTTGACGACAACGTCTGGGTAGCGAAGGAGATGTATTACGCTTACGTCAATCTCGGTGACGAACGGTATCTGAACGAGGCGATCAATATCCTGAACTGGATCGTCGGCGAAGGATACGAGCCGACGGAAGGGCTTAACGGCATCTACTGGAAATGGTCGTCGAAATTCGAGTTCGCGGGCGGCGACTACAGTGACAGCAATCACGCATCGCTCAACGCCTGTTCCACCGTCCCGACCGCGATGATGCTCGCAAAAATCTGCCGTGCCACGGAAAACAATGAGAAATTCGCAGACCTGCGGGAAGATTACCTCACAAAAGCACAGGCGATCTATGAGTTCGTGTATAACGTTCTGCGGGATCCCGCATCCGGATGTATCCAGGACAAAGTTTTTCTGAGGGAAGGATTCGCGTCCCACGATCCTTCGAAGCGGATCCAGAAAACCGACGGCAGCCAGTACGCCTACAACACAGGAACGTATATGACCGCCGGAGCGGAACTGTATGAAATTGCGCGTTCCGCCGGAGACACGGACCGAGCCGCCGTCCTCACGGAACGAAATAAAAAAGCTGCGGCGGCGGCAGACAAGAAATTCGCAGACACTTCCGTCAAAGCGGGAGAATATTCCTATCCGTCGCACAGCTGGTTCACATCGTTCCTTCTGGAAGGTTTTGCTGATCTCGCCGGACATGTCCCGGATGCGGCAGAGTATATCGATCATATGCGTTCCTCGCTCGATTATGCGTGGAACAATCACCGTGCGGACGACGGACTGGTCTGCCCCTCGTGGATCAAGGGCTGGACACGCTTCAACAACAACGATGCAAACAGTGAGGATAACCCGCGTCAGATCCTTCTGCAGTCCGCAAACGCCCACTGCTATGCCATGCTCGCGCGGTATTACCGCGGAAACTGAACGAAAATCCCATCCGACATTTTCATTGATAAAGGATAATCGCTATGATGAATTCTTCCTCCGTCTACCGTGATCTTACGGAACAGGAACTGCATGTTGTCATCGAACGTTCCCTGCACACCATGTTCACATCGTACGAACCGCTCACCGGCGGGCTGTTCAATACCACCTACCGTATCCGCACGGCGGACTGCGGTACGGTCGTCCTCCGCGCCGGCCCGGTCAACCGTCACCTGCTGATGACCTTTGAACACGAACTGATGATCTCGGAAAACGAGGTTTATTCCCTGTGTTCCGCCAAAGGAATTCCCGTGTCCGATGTTCTCGTCTGCGATACCACAAAAACCATCCTCGACCGCGATTTCATGATCGTTCGCAACATTCCGAGCTGTCCGATGAGCCAGTGCGAACAATCGCTCTCCCCCGACGATTATGCCCGCATCTGTCGTGAGATCGGAGAGGCAACCCGCAGATTCCACGCGATCGAAGGAACAAAATTCGGACGGATCGCGGAAGTGAAGCGCGGCGGCGGATTTGACCGGTGGAGCGACTGCATGATGACCGAATTCGAACGCTGGGACGCGGTCGCCGCGCCCACCGGCATCTACTCCCCCGCCGAACGGGACGCCGCCCGTGCAGCCCTCACCGATGCCGCAGATATTCTTGACGAAATCGCAACGCCGCGTCTCGCGCACTGCGACCTCTGGTTCGGAAATATCCTCGTCACGAAAGATGAGCATCCGGAATTTGCAGCGATCATTGACGCCGATCGTGCGATGTGGGGCGACACCGAGATCGACTTCTCCTCCATCCCGTGGACGAAGGAATCTCCGTCGTTCTGGGACGGCTACGGCTCTCCTCTTCCGATGGACGCTCACAGCAGGATCCGCCGGCTGATCTACACCATGATGTGGTCGCTGTTTGACTCGTACGTCTGGCACAACCAGTACCATGTTCCCGACAGCACGGTTTATACGAAAAACAAAGCGCTCACACAGATCCGTACACTCTGCAAAGATTACGGCATCGGTACGGAAATCGGCTGAACCGCAAAGGAACAAAGGAGGAGACATATATGAACTGCATAACCTTCCCCATCCGAAGCGGATACGACGGCAAACGCTGTCTTGTCCATGCGCGGTGCTGCTCTGCGCCGGACAGAATGCTCGCAACCGCACAGTATCTTGACGTAAACGGAAGTGACCTGTTCTCCGGACTTCTGATGAGCACCAGCACGGACGGAGGAAAAACCTGGAGTGATTTTATTCCGCAGGAGGGACTTGCTCCAATCGAAAACGGCGAAATGCTCACCGTCGGATGCGACGCGACTCCTATGTATCACCGAAAAACGGGAACGATCCTTCTGCTTGGACATACCGCGGAATATGAAGCAGGTGCGATGAGTCCCACCGGTCTGCGCAGACAGACCTTTTACAGCGTATACGATGAACATACGAATGCCTTCCGTAAAATGATGTTCCTGCAGATGCCGGAAGGATTCGAACGCTGCGGAAACGGCAGCGGACAGAGCGTGGAGCTGGAAAACGGCGATCTCCTGATCCCGGTATACTACCGCTCGGGGGACGAACCGTTCATGTATTCGGCGGTTCTCCGCTGTTCTTTTGACGGCGAAAACCTCGGACTGATTGAGATGGGCAATTCCCTGACTATGACAATCGGACGCGGTCTGTATGAACCGTCGCTGGTCTGTCACAGGGGGGTATACTACATGACCCTGCGCAACGACGAATGCGGCTGTGTCGCGAAAAGTACGGACGGACTTCACTACACCGATCTGCATCACTGGTGCTGGGACGACGGCAGTCTGCTGGACAATTACAACACCCAGCAGCACTGGATGACGGTCGGGGACGAACTGTATCTGGTCTACACAAGGCGCGGTGCGGACAACGACCATGTATTCCGTCACCGTGCACCGCTGTTTGCGGCGAAAGTGGAGCACATGCGGCTCCGGCGCGATACGGAAGCCGTTCTGGTCGGACAGCGGGGTGCACGGCTCGGCAACTTCGGCGTGACGTCCTGTCCGGACGGCAAAGCAGCCGTTATGGCGGCGGAATGGATGCAGCCGAAAGGGTGTGAACAATACGGCAGCGACAACACCATCTTTCTTTCGTTTGTCGGCGGACCCTCCCGTTGACAATTTCCATACGGTTATGGTAAAATACAATCAGAAAAATAAATGAACGGCAGTCTGCCGGAAAGGAACTTCTATGAAATTCTCCGTACGCAATCCCCTCGACGAAAACTGGTATGCCGATCCCGAAGCGCGCTTCTACGAAGGCAAATACTACATCTATGTCACACACTCCCTTCCCTTCGACGATCAGCACAACCACACCTGCTTCGTCTCCGAAGACCTGACCAACTGGGAAAAGATCGAAAACATCATCGACATGGACGGTTTCCCGTGGGCAAAGTGTGCAATCTGGGCACCGACCATTGAAGAAAAGGACGGCAAGTATTACTACATTTTCGCATCGAACGACATTCCGCACAAGAGCGAGACCGGCGGTCTCGAAATCGCGGTTTCCGACAGCCCGAGAGGTCCGTTCAAGGCGCTGCTCGACCGTCCCCTCGTTGGTGAATTCCACAACGGCGCACAGCCGATCGACGCGCACCTGTTCAAGGACGACGACGGCACAATGTACCTCTACTACGGAGGCTGGGGACACTGCAACATTGTGAAGATGAACGACGACATGACCGGATTCGTTCCCTTTGAGGACGGCGAAATCTTCAAGGAAATCACACCGCCCGATTACGTGGAAGGTCCCTGCATGATGAAGCGCGGCGGCAGATACTACTTCATGTGGTCGTCCGGCGGCTGGACTAACGGCACCTATCGCGTAAACACCGCCATTTCGGATAAGCCGTGGGGTCCGTTCACCGACTGCCATACCATCCTCTCCACCGGCGACTCCACCATCGCAAACGGTCCCGGTCACAACGGCTTCCTCTACCTTCCCGAAGATGACCAGTACCTGATGGTTTACCACCGTCACAAGCCGGGCATCAAGAACGGCAACGCACGCTTCCTCTGCATCGACCGCATGGATCTGGACGAAAACGGCGAGATTCTTCCCGTTGTCATGACCGCGGAATGGGAATACGAAAGCAAGTAAAATCCCCCATCTGAGGAGCGTTTTATGAGAAAACGTACGCTTTTTCTGAAAATTCTTCTCGTTCCGATCGTTCTCGCGGCAGTTCTTCTGATCGTCTTTTTCACCGGCCGGTACGGCTGGAAGATGTTCGGATTCCACGCCTGCGAAAGCGCAGACATTGAATCCGTGGAAGTGACTGCGGACGGTGTCCGGATCACCGGATGCGATCCTTCCCTCGTTCCCGACGGTTTTCTCGGATATCACGCGGAAGAAACAAACGGGATCCTGTACGTTGGATTCCGGTTCAGCGGTCTGTTCGGAATGTTTGAGACCGGACGGTTCGATATCACAGTTCCGACGGACAGCGGGATCCGTGAAGTTTACATCAAAACAAGCCGGGACGAATACCTGATCTGGAGCATCGACGGAATCTCCGGATAACACTCCGTTCTCATACAATCCAAAGGAGGAACTCCCATGTCCGACAAAAAATTCTGCGCTCACCGCGGACTGTCCGCGCTGATGCCGGAAAATACCCTGCCCGCGTTCGGCGCGGCCCTGGCGTTCGGCGCCGACGAAATCGAATTTGACGTACGCCTGACCCGCGACGGCGGACTGATCGTCTCCCATGACGGCACGCTGGAACGCATCTCCGACGGCTCGGGAAACCTTTCCGATTTCACCCTGGCGGAGCTGAAGGAACTGAACATCGGCGTAAAGTACGGCTGGACGGTTCCGTTCTGCACCGTGGAGGAAGTTTTCGCGCAGTTCGCCAACCGGATGATGTTCAACATTCATCTGAAGGAACATGGCGAAGACGGGTATCTCATCGTGGAACTGCTGAAAATCGTCCGGAAATACGATGCGGAACACAGCGTCTACTTTGCTGCGTCTCCTGCGGAACTGGAATGGATGCAGCGGAAAGCGCCGGAAATCGAACGCACCGCCATCCAGCTCCCCGGTGACAAGATCCCCATCTACGATATGGCGGTCACCTACGGCTGCAGCCGCGTGCAGTTCTGGCTCGATATGTTCGACGAAGAACTGATCGGAAAACTGCACCGTGCGGGCATCTCCTGCAACCTGTTCTACGCCGACGATCATATAAATTACCGGAAGTATTTCGCAATGGGTATCGACACCCTGCTGACCAACCGGATGGATCTGGCGGCAGACTACCGCAGGAAATTCATGTAAATCCACAGCATAAAGAAGACCATACGGAGTACTCCGCATGGTCTTTTCGTTTATCGTTTTTCGAGCAGAAGAACATAGTCGTGATCCGTGACACCGAGTCCGAGCGGTAAGGACGGGTCGACCTCCGTCCACCGACGGGTTTCAAGATCGTACAGCCGTACACGATCCGACGGATCCGCTTCGCGGAAGTTCAGCACAACCGGAACGGGCCTCTGTGTACGCAGGGAGAAGCTTTCCTCCTTCCCGCCGTCCGCCGTATCAACCATGTAGGGCTTCGGAACAAAGTTCCGCAGGAACACCAGCTTCACGCGTCCGCCGTCAGTGTACATCACCTTCTGCTGATATCCCGCAACAGACTCCAGAACAGACGCATGTGCCGTAAAATCGGCTTTGGTAACGTCCGTCAGCGGCACTCCTTCGCCGAGCGCAAACCGGAACGGGATCCCCGTTGCGAGACTCCATTGTTCAATGTCAAGCAGCTTCTTATAGTATGCACTCTCCGATTTGATGCAGAACCGGTGACCTCCGTCGGTCGCCGTACGGTCGGGACACCAGCGATGAGAGGGATACACGCACTCCTCTGCACCCGTTCTCCATTGTTCCTCGAACCACCGCTGCGCATCCATGAGGTTGATCACCAGAGGTGCTGCCGTTTTCAGTGGATATCCGTCGAGCTGCGCAAACACCTCGCGCACCGCGTGATACTGTCCGTACCCTCTCGCGAGCCATGCGACACACCCCGGTGCGCCGGACAGCAGGGTCAGCCACGCCGTGTCCCGGCTGAGCAGGGTGAGGATACGCTCGTCTTCTCTGCTGTGCGGGCGGCGGACAGGGATCGCCTGCCATTCGCCCATCATGGTCGGACGTTCCGCCGACGTGTACTGCAGCGCCACGTCACTGATCGCCGCATAGTCGATGCCGGGACGGGAACCGCAGATATCCGGATAGTTGTGGAGGGAGAAAAAGTCCGGTCCGATCTCTCGGCACCAGTGGATCGTGTCATGCCCGAGAATGCTCACGCCGGGGTTGCTGATGCAGAGCGGAAGCTCCGGTGCCAGACGTCGGATGTGATCCGCCATATCGCGGTGCCAGTCGAGGTAAGCGGGCGTGTCCTCCCAGCGGAACGTGTTCATCGGGTCGGCATGCGGGCTTGCCCAGCCGGATTCGTTGAAAATCTCGATGGAAAAAAGATCTTCGAATCCCCTGAGCTGCGGGATCAGCTCGTCGAGGAAACGGTGACAGCAGTCCCGCACGTCCGGATCGGAGAAAAAGTCGTCGTAGGAAACGAGATCGTCCGGATTCTCAAGGAACCGCCGCTGACTCGGTGCAGCATTCTTGATTTCGTCCGGTTTCCACAGATGTCTGCCCCAGTAGGTACGGGTGTCGCGCTGACAGTAGAAGCTGCATTCCGGTTCGGTGAACAGGCAGAGCTGAAGTTTGATCCCGTACGGACGCGCCTCTGCAAGATACGCCTTGATCTTCCGCAGCAGAGGTGTGTTCACCCGTCCGCCGATGTCAAGTCCTTCCCATGCAGAACCGCCGCTGTCCCCGCGCGGGAACATACGGATCATCGTACAGCCGTCCTCCTCCGCGAAAAACCGGAACAGGCGCTGCCAGACGCTTCGTGTGGCGTGCTGGAATTCGATCAGGTCGTTGCCGTGCTGGGAATCTGCGACCAGCTCTTCCCCGACGTATTCCGTCCGGAAATAGCAGGCAAACTGCCCGAGCGGAAGATAGCGGGAACCGTCATCGTTGTAAAAATAACCGTTTTTCCACTGCATATTGGTACGCTCCTTTCGGTATGATGGATTTGTTTTTATTTATACCTATTATACCGTGTTCCGCATCAGCTGTCAATTGCCGTCCGCCGCACGGAAGATATTTTCCGCCGGGCATTGCGGAAACCTGTGACCTGTGTTATACTTGATTCATACAACTCACCTTCAAAAAGGAGCTCCGGCCATGAAAGAATTCCTTGAACAATTCACGGAAGAATATAACCGCGAACTGCCGTTTTACGGAAACATCCGCGTGACGTCCCGCGGAACGGTCGTTTATGAAGCCTCCGTCGGATACGCCGATCTGGAACGCGGCATCCCGCTGACCTCCGATTCCCTCTTCACGCTCTACTCCATCTCGAAACCGTTCTGCGCCATCGGGCTTCTTCTGCTCCGTGACCGCGGGCTGGTGGATCTCGACGCTCACCCCGGGGTATACGTTCCCGAAGCATGCTGGGCGGACGAACGCGTGACGATCCGTCACCTCCTGCACCACATCAGCGGCCTGCCGGATTTTGATCTGAGCTGGGCATTCACCGGAAAAGCCCCGCCGTTTGCATTTTTTGACCCGCGGGAACAGCTCTCCCTCCTGCGCAATGTTCCTATGCTCTTCGCACCGGGTACGTCCGCACAGTACGCCAACGTCAATTTTGTCCTCTGTGCGCTCATCATCGAAAATGTCTCCGGCATACCGTATACGGAGTACATGAAAAAGGAAGTGTTCGGTCCGCTCGGCATGACGACCGCTTTTGTGGATCACAAAGGGCTTGATCTTCCCGGAAACGTACAGGGCTACGACTGGGACGGCACCGTTCTGCGTCCCGTCGCTCCATGCCGCAGCTGGCTCTTCGGCGCCGGCGACATCGTCGGTACAACTGCGGACGTCTACTGCCTGCACGATGCTGTTCAGCACCGGAAGCTGCTGAAGCCGGAAACTTGGAAGGAAGTGCTCACACCGTCTCCGCTGAACGGCATGGGAATGGGCTGCACGCTCTCCCTCTGGCACGGACGAAAGCGGATCACCCACAACGGCGGTCACATCGGCTTCCGCACGCTCCACATCCATCTTCCCGAGGACGATTTTGATATCATCCTGCTCTCCAACTGCGGCTTCGGCGACGCCCGGAATGTCTTTTCCGAGGCTATTTACGAAGCGTGGTACGGAGCGGAAGACAGAACGTCGGAGAATGTGGAAATGGACAAAGGATCTCTCCGGTGACCGTATGAGATCCGCAGTTTCACACATTGACTTTCCCTGCTGAATATGATATACTTAACGAAATTTATTCATTTTCAATCACTCAGGAGGACTCAATGAGTCAAAAAAGTCAAGTAAAATTCTCCAACCGCTGGGGATTTATTCTCTCCGCGGTCGGTTCTGCGGTCGGTATGGCGAACGTCTGGGGCTTTCCCGCAAAGATGGGCTCCAACGGCGGCGGTGCGTTCCTCGTCGCCTATCTGATCTTTATCGCGCTGTTCAGCATCGTCGGTCTGTCGGCAGAATATGCCATCGGACGCCGTTCACGCACCGGTACGCTCGGTTCCTACCGCGCAGCATGGGCGACCCGCAATAAGAACTGCGGCAAAGTCGGCGGTCTTCTCGGCTGGCTCCCTCTTGCCGGGTCCCTGTGCATCGCGCTCGGTTACGCGGTCATCATCTCATATGTTCTGAAGGCATTCTGGGGATCGATCACCGGTGAACTGATGACGGTCGACACCGGCGTATGGTTCGAAGGATTCTCTTCGACCTCCTATTCCGTGATCCCCTTCCATATCATCGTGGTCGTCGGAACCCTGCTCACGCTCCTGCTCGGCGCGAAGAGCATCGAAACCTCCAACAAGATCATGATGCCGATTTTCTTCTGCATTTTCGTTGTCCTCGCGGTCCGCGTGGCATTCCTTCCGGGTGCGGCTGAGGGCTATAAGTTCATGTTCACGCCCGACTGGTCCGCACTGGCGGATCCGATGGTATGGGTATGGGCAATGGGACAGGCGTTCTTCTCCCTCTCCGTCACCGGCAGCGGCATGATCGTCTACGGTGCCTACCTCGATGACAGCGAAGACGTCGTACGTGTTGCGGCACGTACCGCTGTTTTTGACACCATCGCCGCAATGGTCGCCGCTCTCGTTATCATTCCCGCATGCTTCGCATACGGTCTTGACATCGGTGCCGGTCCGGCTCTCCTGTTTGTCACTCTGCCGCGCATCCTGCAGGACATCCCGTTCGGTCAGGTGTTCGCGATTATTCTGTACACCGCGATGGTCTTCGCGGGCGTCAGCTCCCTTCAGAACATGTTTGAAGCCGTAGGCGAATCCCTTCAGACCCGCTTCCCGAAGCTGAGCCGCGTGGTTGTCCTTGTGATTCTCTGCGTGCTCTGTCTCGGCATCGGTCTGAACATGGAACCGATCGCAAAGTGGGGACCGTGGATGGACATCGTGTCGATCTACATCATCCCCGTCGGCGCAACGCTCGGTGCAGTCTCCTGGTTCTGGGTCATGAAAAAGGACGACCTTCTCGACGAGATCAACAAGGGCACCGCAAAGCCGCACGGAAATCTCTGGTATTACGCCGGACGGTATCTCTACGTCCCCTGCGCACTCATCCTCTGCTGCGTCGCTCTGTTCATGCAGATCGCATTCTGACAATATCATCCCCTGCGGAAAAACCGCAGGGGATTTTTCTTCGGCAAATTTCCGGATGTTCTTGACAGTCCTCCGCGAAGATGATATAGTTAAAGTACCATCCAAACAGACAATCTTCCGAAAGGAGCTATATCATGATTACGGAACAGGAAATCACACGTCTGGAAACTCTGTACCGCAGCTGCCGTGCGTATCACGGCGAACTGCACGATCACTCCGCCAGCGGCGGCACCTCCGACGGCAAATGCACCCTTGCCGAATGGACGGAGGAAATGGCAGCCCTGCACATGGACTTTGCCGCCATCCTAGACCACCGTCAGGTGCGTCACATGTATCTTCCGGAATGGAAGGACGGGCTGTTCATCGGCGGAAGCGAACCGGGCACGAAAATCGACGACAGCCATGCCGAAGGCAAGTACATGCACTACAACATGCTGTTCACCGGTCCGGAACCGCTCGAAGCGCTGCTCGCGGAATTCCCGGAATACCAGTTCACCGGCGGTCCTGAGGGACATTTTGTCTATCCTTCCTTCACGACCGAACGCTTCGGCGAGCTGATCGACGCGGTAAAGGCGCATGGCGGATTTTTTGTTCATCCCCATCCGAAGCAGGTCATGGTATCCGATGACCCGCTTGACTACTGGTTCCGCGATGAGACCGGCATCGAGGTCTTCTACAACGAAATGAACAGCAAGCTCACCGAAGCAAACTACCCGCTGTGGGTCGCTCTGCTTGCCGCAGGCAAACGTGTCTGGGCATGTGCCGGCGGCGACAAGCATGCCCATCCGGACGACAAGGCACTCACCACGATCTACGCGGAAGGTCTGACCAATGCAGACTTCCTCGCGCATCTGCGGATCGGTGACTTCACCTGCGGTTCCGTCGGCATCCGCATGTGCATCGGTGACACGAAGACGGGCGGTCTGTGTTCCTTCGCAGGCGAACGGCTGATCGTATCGGCAGGGGATTTCCACGTCAGCGCGGCAAATCCGGATCACACGTACCGTCTTGACATTCTCGACGACAGCGGACTCGTCCTCAGCAAAGAAATTCCGTGCTGCGAAACGACTTATCTCGCCCTTGACACCGCCAACTGTGCGTTCTACCGCGCAGAAGTGTGGGATCTCACCCTCGGGTACCGCATTGCCGTCGGCAATCCCATCTGGAATGCGGACAGACGATAACAAACGCAGAAAAGGGACTCTGAAGAGTCCCTTTTTGTTTCGTTTTTCCGTTTCACTGGTCCGCGAGAACGGACTGATAAATCGCCTCCATCGTTTCCGCGAAGGAGCTTTTGTCGAACGCACCCGCGATCTCTTCGCTGCGCCGTCCGGCAGAGAAACGTGCTTCCGGATCATCCGCAAGACGTTCCAGCCCATCCAGAAACTCGGCTTCGTCCGTGAATTCATAACCGTTTTCCCCGGGAATAAGTACATCCTTCAGGCAGAGATCCCGCTTGCAGAGCAGCGGCAAACCGTTTGCGGCGGCTTCCACATAGGTAAGTCCCTGTGTTTCGCTCGTAGACGCACTGACGAACACGTCGCCGAGCTGATAATATTCATGTACCTCCTCCGGCTTCACCATACCGGTGAAGATCACACGGTCGGCGACACCGAGCGTTTCCGCCATTTTTTCAAGTGATAAACGGGACGGACCGTCCCCGACGAGGAGAAACATCAGGTCCTCTCTCCGCTGTGCGGCTGCAGAAAAATACCGCATCAGCTCTTCCACGTTTTTCTCCGTCCCGAGCCGTCCCAGATTCAGAAGGACGATCCGGTCGTCCACAATCCCGAGCGACCGGCGTTTTTCCAGCCGCTGTTCCGGTGTGATCCGCTTCCGGTGCTGTTCGAGCGAGATTCCGCTCGGTACAACACAGATGGTGTTGTACATGCCGTAGCCGTGAAGAGCGTTTTCCACCTTATAGGACGGAACAATCACACGGCTAACGGTCTCCAACCGCTTCCGCGAAAGAACGCGGACGAGATGTTCTCCGAGCCGTTTTCCCGGAAGCACGTACGGGACATACTGTTCATACAGGGTATGGTAGGTGTGGATGATCGGTGCGTCGGTATGCTTGGCAATGCGTAAGGCGAACTGAAAACTGAAAAATTCGCACTGACTGTGGATCACGTCCGGTTTCCACCCGATCAGTTCTTCGATCAGGTAATGCCGGTAATTCATCGGCATCCGCACGTTGGGATATACATGCTCCAGCGAGACCGAACCGATGTAGTACACCCCTTCCTCCTGACGGCTGTCCATATGGTCGGACAGCGTAAGGATGCGCACATCATGTCCTCTGAGCTTCAGTTCTTCCCGGAGATTCCGGACAGAGGTCACAACACCGTTGGTTGCTGTCGTATAAAGGTCGGTTGTGATTAATATTTTCATAGGGTTTCCTTGGTATTCCGACAGATGGGATTTCAAAGATAATTTTATAACTGTCTTTAATTATAGCAGAAAAATATGAAAAAATATTATATATTAATTAAAAATCTCCCTTCCGAATTTGCATTCGGAAGGGAGATCCCGTTCAGATCGTGCCGAAAAAGTGTACGATGTTCATGTCCTCGATCATCTTGCTGCCGTGTGCACCGGTTCCGCCCAGAACCGGATGCTGTCCGTGATCCGGGGAATACGTCAGCAGGATCTTATGCTGTCCGCGGTACAGTTCCAGTGCTTCCGCAAGACGATGGAACCCCTCCGCCTCCAGCGAGACGGCGTTGAGCGCCTGCTTGGATTCCGGTCCGAACGCATGCGCGGCATTGTCGTAGTCAAAGGTATGGATGCTGATAACATCGTATTCGTCCTTTGTGATCAGCTCAAGTGCGATTTCCTGTACGCCTACGGCGTTCGGAGCTTCAAAGTAGTCGAGGGCACGTCCCTTGAAGATATGCAGGAAGGTGGAGTCTGCCTGTGCAACGATCGCGGCCTTCTTTCCCGCGCGGATCAGGACATCGAACAGCGTGTCACAGGTGAGCTGAGGACGGGTATAGGTCAGTATCCCGTGCCCCTCCGGATCGAGTCCGGTATACATGGTCGCATGAGCCACAGGCGTGACGGACTCCACCGTGCTGAGAAACGGCACCGACAGGCTGGTATGCTGATAAACCGGTGCGAAAAGATTGGTATATTTCTGCCAGATATGGTGACCGACGGCATCTGCGTGGTAGAGAACAACACGGTCGGCTGTACCATTCAGGCGCTGCTTCAGGATTGCGGAGATCCATCCCACCGATGGTGCGAACGTCTCCGGAAGCGGAAGATCCATGCATTCCGCAATGATCCCCGCGAAATGCTTCAGGCTGTAGAGATTGTAGTGATCGGACATGGGATTCCTCCTTTGGACAGGATCCGGT
Organism: Clostridia bacterium; assembly: GCA_017398585.1. Lineage (GTDB taxonomy): Bacteria > Bacillota > Clostridia > Oscillospirales > CAG-272 > UMGS1696. Next base: position 40,782 of record JAFQFS010000114.1, on the reverse strand, counting down.
GTGATATTGGTAAGAGTATTATAGAAAAAAACGACGCCGTTGTCAAGGGAGAGGGAAGCAAAAACCGAATCCGCAGAAATGTCGGAAAACGTATTGCATCCCGAAAAAAGATGTGATATAAATATACATATAATTATGTTGGAAATTCACAGAAAGGACTTCTCTATGATCTGGAACCGAGAACAATATCTTGCACACTGCACCTTTGAGTTCACCGGCCGCGAAATGTTCTGCGAACTGTTCGGCCCTCTTCATGCGCTGGAAGCCGAATGGCGCGCACAGGGTGCGTCGGAAAAAGAAATCGGCATGACCGCGTTCGGATGGGACTATGCCCTTCTCACGCACCTTGCCGGACACACCGGTGCGGTCACCGGCATCACACCGCGCGTTCTTGAAGAAACGCCTGACATCACCGTTTCCGTCGACGCGATGGGACGGAAAACAAAACTTTTCAAGCAGAGCGCGACCATTCCGCTCCCGCTGAGTCATCCGGTGCAGACGATGGACGACTGGCTCAAGATTAAACACTGGTACGTCTTCTCGGAAGAGCGTGTCAACCGGGAACGCCTCCGTGAACAGAAGAAATTATGGGACAAGGGGTATCTCACCCTCATTGGTGTTCCGGGCGGATTTGATGAACCGCGTCAGCTTCTCGGCGAGGCGGAACTGTGCATCGCCTATTATGAGGAGCCGGAAATGATCGAAGACATGCTCGCGACAATGGCGGACACGGCGGTCAAAGTGATCGAACGGGTCGGAGAGATCGTCCCGATCGATATTCTGACGATCCATGAGGACATGGCAGGCAAGTCCGGACCGCTTGCCGGACCGAAACAGGTTACGGAATTCCTGAAGCCGTATTACCGCAAAGTCTGGGACTGCGCAAAGTCCTTCGGTGCGAAGCTGTTCTCACAGGACAGCGACGGCAACATGGAAGGTGTGCTCGACGCGTTCATCGACTGCGGCGTCAACTGTTTCTATCCCTGCGAACCCGCCGCCGGCATGGATATCGTGAAACTCCGCGAAAAATACGGGACGAAATTCTGCATCAAGGGCGGCATCGACAAGCACGTCCTGCGTCAGGATTTCGCAGCGATCCGTGCCGAACTGGAATATAAAACGTCCGGCATCCTGCGCGGGGGCGGAACCGTTTTCGCCCTCGATCACCGCATCCCGAACGGTGTCCCGATCGAAAATTACCGCTATTACGTCAGAACCGGCCGTGAACTCCTCGGTCTTCCGCCCGTCACCGAAGAAGGCTGGGCACGCATGGCGTTCTGAGGAAATAAAGTTTCTCGGGAAAAACTTTTTCGAGAAAAAGTTTCTGAGACTGCGAAGCAGACTCGTCCGAACCCTTTTCAAAAAGCTTCAATCTGTTATAATGACAAGATACACTGCATATTTCCAGTAAATTTCAAAGTGTATCATTAGCATTGAATTATATACAGGAGGTTCTGTATGTTCTACATCAACGATTATCTGACCTCTCCCGCGTCGTATCCCGCATGTATCTACGAGAAAAACGGCGAGATCGTTCTCACCAACGGCATCGCCGAACGGCGCTTTCTGCTGACACCGGATTTCGCCTGCGTCGGACTGAAGAATCTGTACTCCGGCGAACAGTTCCTGCGCTCAGTCAAGCCGGAAGTCACCATCACGGTGGATGGGACAAAATACCCGGTCGGCGGGGTATCCGGCCAGTTTGAACACGGCTTCATGAAGCCTTCGTGGTACAAAAAATTCACTCCCGCCGATGGCTTCAATTACCGCAGCCACCGCGTCGTTCCGATCACCCGCAATATCACATGGAAGCGCCGCCGTCATGCAGCCGCAGATGTATGGCCGCCGAAGGGCATCTGTCTGGAAGTGACGTTTGCTTCGGATAAGCCGGAACTCGCAGGGATCGAAGTGACAGTCCGTCACGAATGCTACGATGATCTGCCCGCCTTCGGGAAATCGTTCACCATTGTCAACCGCAGCGGACATGACATCCGCCTGAATGAATTTGAAGCGGAGATCCTCGCCATCACCGAACACGATTCCGCCAACAACGAAGTGCGCCGGATCGCCGAACAGTCGCGGAATATTTTCTATGTCTCGAGCATTGAAAACACTCTGACACCGACGTTCTCCTATACGCTGGATCCCGAATACACCTCGCAGGTCGATTTCCGCTGTCAGTATCCGATCCTGCTCGTATCAAAGCCGCCGCTCGGTCCTTACAAGAAACTGAAAGACGGCGAAGAATTCACGTCCTACACCGCGCACCTGATGCTGTTTGACGAGAATGACCGGACACGCCGTATGCTCCAGGCCGCACGGTTCTATCAGACGCTCGCGCCGTGGACAACGGAAAACCCGATTTTCGTCCACATCATCTCCACCGATTACGACAAACTGAAAGCCTGCATCGACCAGTGTGTCGAAGTCGGGTTCGAAATGCTGATTCTCTCGTTCGGCAGCGGACTGAACATGGAGAATGCGTCTCCGGAAAACATCGCGAAGTTCAAAAAGATCGCCGATTACGCCCATTCCCGCGGCATCGAGATCGGCGGATATTCCCTTCTCGCCTCCCGCTCCATCAACAAGGAAAACGACGTTATTGCCGACTCGGTCATTTTCGGAAATTCGCCCTGTCTCGGCAGCGAATGGGGACAGAATTACCTCGCAAACATCCGTACGTTCCTCCGCGAAACCGGATTTGACGTACTCGAACACGACGGCTCCTATCCCGGCGACACCTGCCGCTCGGAAAAGCACCCCGGTCATGAATGTTACGAAGATTCGCAGTACACACAGCTCACGGCGATCTCGGAACTGTACGGCTGGTGCAAGGAAAACGGTGTATATCTGAACGTCCCCGACCGGTACTACCTCTCCGGCAACAGCAAATGCGGTATGGGCTACAAGGAAGTCAACTGGTCTCTTCCGCGCGAACAGCAGGTCATCCTCGCACGTCAGAATATCCACGACGGAACATACGACAAGCTGCCGTCGATGGGGTGGATGTTCGTCCCGCTGACGCAGTATCACGGCGGCGGTGCGGCGGCAACGATCGAGCCGCTCTGCGAACACCTCGATCACTACCGGATGATGCTGAACAATAATCTTCTTGCCGGTGTACAGGCGGCGTACCGCGGTCACCGTCTGTACGATACGGAAGAAACAAAGGAAATGGTGCGGGACAGCGTCGCGGTCTACAAGAAGCACCGCGCAATTCTGGAAAGCCCTGCCGTAAAGATCCGCCGCGCGGACGGACGCGATTTCGACGGGTATGTCCATGTCAATCCGGCTCTGGAGGAAAAAGGCATGCTCGTTCTCTTCAATCCGCTGGACGAACCGATCACCCGCACGATCCGTGTGCCGCTGTACTACACCGGTCTGACGGACAAAGCATTCTTCGCCCTTCACGACGGCGAACCCGCCGCGTACGATCTTGCCAGAGACTACACCGTATCGCTGACGGTCACCATCCCTGCGAACGATTTCATCTGGTACACGATCCGCTGACATCCGGAAATAAAAATCTCATTAAATCACATAAACAAAGAAGGGATCATCATGTTAATCGACCTGCACGCACATACTTCAGGGATCAGCACCTGCTGCAGAGTTCCCGCACCGGAGATCATCAAAGCCGCACAGGGTGCCGGCATCGACGGGATCGTCCTGAGCAACCACTATCAGCGCTCCTACGTTAAAAACGGCGACGCCCTCGGCTTCGCGGAACGCTACACAGCGGAATATTACTACACCAAGGAATGCGGCGATGCCGCCGGATTCAAGGTATTTTACGGGATGGAAGTCACGATGGAACAGCATTCCGGCGCACACATCCTCGTATACGGCGTGGATCCCGCGTTCACGCTGGCATATCCGGAAGTTTACGCCATGCCCCTGTCGGAACTGTATGCGCTCGTCAAATCCCACGGAGGTATGCTTGTACAGGCTCATCCGTTCCGGAACGGCAGAGATCTCCTGCAGGATCTCGCATACCTCGATGGCGTGGAGGCAAACAGCCATCCGCTGTACGATGCAACCCATGTGGACAAACTGACGAAAATCGCACAGAGTGCGGGACGGATCCTGACCTCCGGCGGGGACTTCCACGCTGACACGCACCGTCCTCACTGCGGCGCATACCTCCCCGATTCCATCGGAAATACGAAGGAACTGCGTGACTATCTGCTCACAACGGATTCCCTCGATATCCAGATTCAGGAGCCGGGCGAGATGCAGAGCCGCCGCGTGACCTACATCCGCCGTCCCGTACTGTAATCAGGTATTCCGGAAAGGCATTTCCCTATGAAAAACAACATGTTCGTTACCAATCATATGCCGAAAATCACGTCACCGGAAAACGTCCCCGTCGTACCGGTCCCCACCGAAAACGGTCTTTCCGTCTCCATCCTGCCGTGCAGTGTTCCCGTAAAGGAGATCCGTCTGACCTGGGACTTTGACTCCACCCGCTGCACAAAACTTCTCGCCGACTGCTGGGGTGTCGCGCTCGGCGACCTCGGCTGGAAGGACCGCAGTGAAGTGAAGCGTGCCGCGTGGTATTTCTGTCTCACGGACGGGGAAACGACCGACTGCTTCGGCGTGAAAACCGGATGCTCATCTTTCTGTTCGTGGCTGATCGAAGATGACCGCATCACCCTCATCTGCGATGTCCGCAGCGGCGGTGAAGGCGTGGAACTTGCCGAACCGCTCCTCTGTGCGACTGTTGTTTCGATGCAAAGCACCGGTGGTGAAAGCGTTTACGCGGCGGCCAAACGGTTCTGCCGGCTCATGTGTGACAAACCGAAGCTCGCAGGTCATCCGGTGTACGGATTCAACACATGGTACTACACCTACGGCGACATCACCCGTACATCGGTCATGAAGGACACGGAACTCTGCGCCCTTCTCGGCTCCGGTGTTCCGGCCGGTTCCCCGAACCCTTATATGGTCATCGACGACGGCTGGAGCCGTACCCGCATTCCGAACGTCTACAACGGCGGTCCGTTCATCCCGAACGACAATTTCGGCAACATGAAGACCGTCGCGGAAGACATTGCCGCGAAAGGCTGTACGCCAGGCATCTGGATCCGCGCACTGTACGTGCTCGACGAGCTGTGTCCGCAGATTCCGGAAAGCTGCTACTCCCAGAATCAGCAGTACGTTGCCGGAAAACCCGGAAAAATTCTTGACCCGACGACCGACGGAGCAAAGGACTACATTTTCTCCCTCGTACGCGGGCTGTCCGACGGCGGCTACGGTCTCATCAAGCACGACTTCACCTGTCCCGACTTCATGGGCAACCGCTTCCTCTCTCCTTCGCTGACCGTAGACGGCTGGCATCTGCACGATCGCACGAAAACGAATGCACAGGTTCTCATGGATCTGTATTCGCTGATCGAAGAAGCCGCGAACGGCGCCGTCGTCATCGGATGCAATACGTACAACCACCTCGCGGCGGGAATCCATGAGATCCAGCGCAGCGGATGCGACACCAGCGGACGGAACTGGTCGACCACAAAAGCAAACGGCATCAACTGCCTCGTCTACCGTCTCTGTCAGAACAACACCTTCTTCGAAACCGACGCGGACTGCGCGTGCTTCACCTCCCAGGTCCCGACGGACAAGAACATTCTGTTCGCCGATCTGATCTCACGCTGCAACTCCGCACTGTTCGTCTCCGCCGCACCGGACATTCTGCATGCCGGAGACATCGACAAACTGACCGAAATTTTCCGCCGTTCCGCCATGACGCAAACCGAAGCGGAACCGCTCGACTGGCTTGACCGGAAAACACCGGAGGAATTCCTGTACGAAGGAAATGTTTATAAATACAACTGGGACTGACCCCATCTTCATAAAACGGAGGTATAACCATGAGTGCAGCCGATAAAATCAAGATTATTTTCGACACCGACATCGGCGGTGACTGTGACGATGCAGGTGCGCTTGCCATGCTCCATCGCCTTTGCGACCTCGGCGAAGCCGAACTTCTCGCCGTAACCGCATGTTACGCTTCCCCGTACGTTGCAGGCTGTATCGACGCGATCAACCGTTATTACGAACGTGTTGTCCCTGTGGGGATCAACTACGGTTCAGACTCCGCCGAACCGGGCGTCTATGCCGGTCCGCTCTGCAATGAATTCCCGAGCCGTTATCCGGCAGAAACGTACGGCACCGAAAACGCCGCGCCCGACACGCTCGTCCTGCTCCGTCAGACGCTCGCGGAAGCAGAGGACCACAGCATCACGCTCACCGCGACCGGCTCGATGTCATCACTTGCCAGACTCGTGCAGAGTCCAGCCGACGACATTTCCCCGCTGACGGGAAAAGAGCTGATCGAACAGAAAGTCCTGCGCACGGTTGTGATGGGCGGACGGTTCTTCGGTTCGTGGCCGATGCCCGTGATGACCGGCGATCCTGCCGGCCGTGCGGAATGGAACATCCGATCGGACATTCCCGCGTCGCAGATTCTGTGCAGCGAATGGCCGGGGGAACTGATCTTCTCGAGTTTCGAGATCGGGCTATGGTGCGTCACCATGCGGGATTACGTGAATAAGGCACCGCAGGACGATCCCGTCCGCCGGGCGTACGAACTGCATCCGTGCGGACGTCTGCACGGACGTGAAAGCTGGGACCATACCGCCCTTCTGTACGCAGTACGTCCGGACGCCGGTTACTGGAACCTTCACCCGTACGGCCGTGTCACCGTGGACGACGAAGGCGTGACATGGTGGCATGCGGAGGAAAGCGGAAAACATTCGTACCTCCTGCCGCGCGAGGATTACGAAACCGTACGTCAGATCATCGACGATCTTGTCCTGGCGCAGAAATAATAGCCGTATACGCCAAAGCCCCTGTTACCGGAATGGTGACAGGGGCTGCTCTTTTCTTATCCTATCATGTTCAGTCGATCGTCATATCGATCTGGAAGCGCATGATCTTGCGGAGGGTGTTTTTCGGGAATTCCGTCCGGCGGATCTTGAGGATCGCGATCTTCTTGTACGGAACCGTCTTCCGGTTGAACATGTCAACGTACGGTTTGAGGTATGCTTCAATGTCGGTAATGCCGTTCTTTTCCAAATAGTCCTTGTCGGGATAGACTTCCGCGACGATGGCATTGTGCGATACGCCGCGTTTGCTCTGCCCTTCGTAAACGACGATGTCGAGAATGCCGGGCGTTGCCGCGAGTTCGTTTTCGATCTCTTCAGGGTAAACATTCTTGCCGTTGGAGAGAATGATCAGGTTTTTTTTCCGTCCGGTGATGGTCAGGACATTGTTCTTGTCGAGTGTTCCGTAGTCGCCTGTCTTGAAGTAGCCGCGGTCAAACGCGTCCGCGGTCGCCTGTTCGTCCTTGTAGTATCCGAGCATGACGTTCGGACCCTTGACAAGGATTTCGCCTTCTCCGTCTTCGTTCGGCTCGTCGATACGTACGGTATCCATATCGAGAACAGTTCCGACGCTGCCGGGAACGATGTTCCGGCTGTGGTTGACGGAGATCAGCGGTGCACATTCCGTGATGCCGTAACCGTTGAGGGTGCTGATGCCGATCGCATCAAAGAACGCGAGAATCTGCGGATTGATAGGGGCGCCGCCCGTGATGACCGTCCGGAGTTCGCCGCCGAATGCCGCACGGATCTCACGGAAGAACTTCGCACGATGGTCAGCACCGACCTTGCGAAGACCGTTGGATACCTTGATCATACGGTTCACGAGATCTTCTTTGCCTTTTTCTTTGATATTCGCCATGATCCGGCGGTAGAATGTCTCGAGATACAGCGGAACGAGAATGAGATGTCCCGGTTTCTGCTCACGCAGTTCTTTCTGCACGTAACGGAGTCCGGCAGAAATGTAGTTTTCACAGCCGATCATCGTGTGTGCGATCAGCATGACGGTCGAGCCGTAGGTGTGGTGCAGCGGAAGAACGCCGACAGTCTTGTCCGTAAAATCAATGTACGGAAGCGCATCCGACATATTCGAAAGGATCGCGTTCTGCGACAGCATGACGCCTTTCCCCTTGCCGGTTGTACCGGAGGTGAACACCAGAAGGGACATCTTCATCGGGTCGACGGGAGCGTTGAAGTAGTCGTCCGGCGACTGTTCAAACAGGGTACGTCCTTCTTCGATGAGAGAAGCAAGGTTGTATTCGCTCTCTTCCGCAAGGAGATACACCGGCGGAACGGCAAGTGAAGTCTGCACCGCAATCACGTCCGCTTTGTTATGAAGATCTTCGTCGCAGAACAGATACGCGGCATCCGCCTTTGCTGCAGTATCCGCCAGATCCTCCGCAAGCCAGTCACGGTCGAGCGGAACAAGCACACCGCCGATCGAAAGAACGGCGAAGTAAGTGAGGATCCATTCATAGGACGGCTTGCCGGTCACAACACAGTGACGGCCCGCGCAGCCCATCGCGAGAAGCTTGCTCGCCAGTGCACGTACGTCGTCACGGAGCTGAGTGAATGTGATGTGGATTACCTCGCCGTGCAGCGGGTCTTTTTTGAAGGAATATGCGAATTTTTCGCCGTAAGTGTCCGCCGCCCATTCGATCAGACCGCGGACATTGGTAAATTCGATTTTTTCGTGAAGTGCGTCTTTATTCATCGGTGGTAGTGTTTCCTTTCGGTTCGTCTGCAGTCTCCGGCAGTTCGTACTGCCCGCAGATTTTCTGAAGATTTCCGTAAATAAGGTTGAGACTGCGGTAAAAAATTTCGCGGTCACTTTCACTCAGTCCCTCGCTTGCCGTATCGAGGATGCGGTCGATTTTTTCCGCGATCCGCTGTCCGATCTCACGGCCCTTTTCCGTGAGGCAGAGCGGTGTGAGGTAGCGCTTCTGTGCTTTGGAATGGCAGATAACAAAACCGTTTTCCTCCAGATACCGGATCGAGCGGGAAATATTCGCCTTGTCTTCTTCGCAGATGTCGCACAGTTCCCTCGCGGTGAGAGAATCCGCTTTATAGAGATAGTACAGACAGGAGACATGAGGGCTTTTCAGATGAAACTCCGCCATTTCTTCGGTTTTGATCCGACGGATACTGCGGCTGACCCCTGCGATCAGCACGGTAAAGGTTTTAAATCGTTCTTCCATATACTCCTCCCGTTTGTTGTAAAAACAACTGTATTATAACACAGTCTTGTTGTTTTGTCAACAAGTTTTCTCGAATTCCGGCAGATTCGGCAGTACGGTGGAAAAAGAGGGAGCAGATACGATATAATACAGGTGAAAAATCACAAGAAACGGAACACGGACATAAGTGCTGATCCGAGCACGTCCGCTTGTGAACAATGATTGAATATTCCGTTTTTATCTTGCAATGAGGAAATATCTGTGGTAAAATAATATGAATTCTGAAGTTTTTAATACAGAAATTGAAGGTAGCTATAAATGAAAAAAAGCGGCGTGATGCTTGTCGGACTCTGCGGACGAAGCGGGTCGGGCAAGGGATATATTGCAAAAATGTTCGCGGAATACGGCATTCCGTCCGTTGACACGGACGCCGTTTATCGCGGGATGACCTCCTCCGTACCGGACAAAACCATGCTCTCCACCTGCATGACCGAACTGGTCGGACGCTTCGGGGAACAGATCCTCGCGGATGACCTCTCGCTGAACCGTCCCGTGATGAGGAATCTTGTATTCGGCGGGGACACGGACGCGCTGACCGACCTCAACCGGATCACGCACCGTCACATCCTTGCAGACACGCAGTCCGCGGCGGAACAGTTTTACCGTGACGGATTCCCCATCGTACTGATCGACGCACCCGTCCTGTACGAAAGCGGATTTGACAAAATGTGCGATTGTGTGGTCTGCGTGACCGCACCGGAAGACGTGATCGTCTCCCGCATCATGAAGCGCGACGGACTGTCCGAGGCGGATGCAAAACGGCGTCTCGCCAGTCAGAAAACCCGTGAGGAACTCGAAGGACGCGCGGATTTTGTGATCTCGAACGATGACGAACGTCCGGTTCTGTACGAACGCGTAAAACGCTGCACGGAAAGTCTGCGGGCAATCCGCAGCGAACGGTACGAATAACGGGAGGTCCCGATGAAACTCAGAAACGCAGCCGAACGTAGCTTTGTGATCGTTGCGATCCTGCTTCTTTCGGTATTGATCGGCTACATATACTCTACCGTCTGGCACAACATTGATCTGCGCAGACATCCGCGGGACTACAGCGAATTGGTGGAAACCTATGCGGAGGCGTACGGCGTACCGGAATACCTTATTTACGGGGTGATCCTTACGGGCAGCGAGTTCGAAAGCAACCGCGTATCGGAGGACGGTCGGATCGGTCTGATGCAGCTTTCCACCGAAACGTTTGCACGTCTGACACGGATTACAAAGGAAAATCTGGAGCCGGGCATGCTGTACGATCCCGAGACCAATGTCCGCTACGGAACGTACTGGCTGTCGTATCTCTACACGAATTACGGCCGCTGGCACACGGTTCTTGCAGTACATGCAGCGGATGACGAAGATCTGGTAAGTCTGTGGCTGGAAAGCGGCGAATACACGGACGACAAGGGCAACCTCACGGAAATTCCGGACGATGATGTCCGCAGAACCGTGGAAGCAATGGAAGAAGCCGGCGGAATGTATCACGACCTGTATTATGATACCCCGTGACGGGAAAACTGACACAGAAAAATAAAATTTCACATACATGAAAGGAACTATCATCATGAGTGACAAGACCAAGGGTCAGCTTCTCAAGGAAGAACTGTTCTACAAGAAGAAGAGCGCATTTGAACTGAAGTCTGCGGAAGACCTCGCAAAGGCGAAGGCATACGCGGCAGATTATGCAGCATGGCTCGACGAATCCAAGACCGAACGTGAAGCGGTCACCGCTTCCATCGCGATGCTCGAAAAGGCAGGCTTCCGCGAATACAAGCTCGGCGAAGCGCTCACTGCAGGCGACAACGTTTACCTGAACAACCGCGGCAAGAACCTGTTCGTCATCCACGTCGGTTCCGAACCGATCGAAAACGGCGTACGCATCTGCGCGGCTCACATCGACGCTCCCCGCATCGACCTCAAGCAGCATCCGCTGTACGAAAACGACGGTTTCGGCTATTTCAAGACCCATTACTACGGCGGCATCCGCAAGTATCAGTGGGCGACCATCCCGCTCGCACTCCATGGTGTAGTAACCAAGGCAGACGGTACGACCGTCAACGTACGCATCGGCGACGAAGCGGGCGATCCCGTATTCTGCATCACCGACCTTCTTCCGCACCTCGCCAAGGACCAGAACGGCCGTCCTCTCGGCTCCGCATTCACCGGCGAAGGTCTGAACATCGTGATGGCTACTTCTCCCTACATCGAAGAAGACGGCAAGGTTACCCCCGCAGACGAAAAGACCAAGCTGAATGTCATGATCATGCTCTACGAAAAGTACGGCATCACCGAATCCGACTTCATGAGCGCGGAACTCTCCATCGTTCCCGCACAGAATTCCGTTGACGTCGGCCTTGACCGCTGGCTCATCGGCGCATACGGTCACGACGACCGCGTATGCTCCTACCCGGCGCTCACCGCTCTCGTTGAAACCAAGGATTCCGTTCACACCAATATCGCAGTTCTCGCCGACAAGGAAGAAACCGGCTCCGACGGTGTTTCCGGTATGCAGTGCTGCCTGCTCGTTGACCTCATCTCCGAGCTCGCTTCCAATCTCGGCGGCAATGCCAACGTGGTTCGCATGAATTCCAAGTGCCTCTCCGCAGACGTTACGGCATGCTACGATCCGAACTACGCGGAAGTATTCGAAAGACGCAACTCCTCTCTCCTCCACTGCGGCGTAGGTCTCTCCAAGTACACCGGTTCCGGCGGTAAGGGCGGCACCAATGACACCTCCGCGGAATACGTTGCGTTCGTACGCAAGATCTTCGACGATGCAGGCGTTATCTGGCAGACCGCAGAACTCGGTAAGGTTGACCAGGGCGGCGGCGGCACGGTTGCGAAGTACATCTCCAACCAGAACATCGACACCGTCGACATCGGCGTTCCGGTTCTCTCCATGCACGCTCCCTTCGAATGCATCTCCAAGTCCGACCTCTACGAAGCACACCTCGCATTTGCTGCTTTCTGTAAGTAATTAAGGTTTCTCGGGGAAAACTTTTTCGAGAAAAAGTTTTCCCCGAACCCCTTTCAAAAAGCTTCCATCTGGGAAAGGGATTTGGTTTTATTTGAATTTATTGTTTTCCGGTGTGGATGTTGTCATGCCGGAATTATCGTTTTTTGTGAGGGGGTTTTTGATATGACAGAAATAAAAAATATTCTGCATGAGACCGGGATTGTTCCGGTCATCAGGATTTCCGATGCCGGACGTGCGGCGGAACTGGCACGTGCGCTGTGTAACGGCGGAATGCCCGTTGCGGAAGTGACCTTCCGTACGGCAGCGGCAGCGGAATCGATTTACAACATGCGGGAAGCATGTCCCGATATGCTCGTCGGTGCCGGAACGGTGCTGACGAAGGAGTCCCTTGACGCGGCTCTTGCTGCTGGTGCGCAGTTTATCGTTGCGCCCGGGCTGAATCCGGCGATTGTAGAAGCGGCACAGGCGAAGGATGTACCGGTGATTCCGGGGTGCATGACTCCCTCGGAGATCGAGCTTGCAATGTCGCTGGGGCTTGATTTTGTAAAGTTCTTCCCTGCAGAAGCAGCGGGAGGCGTGAAATTTCTGAAGGCGGTATCCGCGCCTTATGCAGGAATGCGGTTCATGCCGACCGGAGGAATTTCCATGAAGAACGCGGCGGAGTATCTGGCTCTGCCCTATGTGGTCTGCTGTGGCGCGAGCTTTATCGCATCGGATGAACAGATCACGGACGGACGGTTTGATGAAATCACAGCAAACGCACAAATGGCAAAGAATGTCCGTCTGACTTTAATTTGAAAACAACACCATTTAAATATATACTGAGAGATAACTATGCTTGAAAGACTGAAAGAAGCCGAGATCCGGTTCGACTCAATCGAGGAGGAGCTTGCCAAGTCCGAGACCCTCTCCGACATGGAACGTTACACCGCTCTGATGAAGGAACGATCGGTTCTCGCGCCCATCATTGAGAAATTCCGCGAATATAAGAAAGCTCAGTCCGATGCTGAGGAAGCGCTTGAACTTCTAGAAATGGAAAGCGATCCCGATATGCGGGAAATGGCGAATGAGGAATTAAAACGCGCCAAGGAAGACAGCGAACGGATCTATGAGGAACTGAAGATTCTGCTCCTCCCGAAGGATCCGATGGACGACAAGAATGTCGTAATCGAAATCCGTGCGGGTGCGGGCGGCGAAGAAGCGGCATTATTTGCAGGCGTTTTGTACCGCATGTATTCGATGTATGCGGACATCAAGCGGTACAAGACCGAAACGGTCAGTATCAACGAAACGGAACTGGGCGGATTCCGCGAAATCACGTTCATGGTCACAGGGAGCGGTGCGTACTCCCGCTTCAAATACGAAAGCGGCGTCCACCGCGTCCAGCGCGTGCCGGACACGGAATCCTCCGGACGCATCCATACCTCCACGGCGACGGTCGCCGTTCTGCCGGAAGCGGAGGACATTGAAATCGAAATCAACCAGAGTGACCTGGAAATCGAAACGATCAAATCGAGCGGCGCAGGCGGACAGCACGTCAACAAGACGGAATCCGCGATCCGTATGCTGCACAAGCCAACGGGCATCGTGATCGAATGTCAGGACGAGCGCAGCCAGATGAAGAACCGCGACAAGGCAATGAAGCTGCTCCGTGCGAAGTTATACGACATGAAAACCCGTGAGCAGCACGACAAAATTGCAAGCGAACGCAAGTCTCAGGTCGGCACAGGTGATCGGAGCGAAAAGATCCGTACGTACAATTATCCGCAGAGCCGTGTGACCGACCACCGGATCGGTCACACGATCCATTCGCTGGAAAGCTACCTCAACGGCAGCCTTGACGACATGATCGACGCACTTGCAACGGCGGAAACCGCCGAAAAGCTGAAAAGCGGGGAGACAATTTTATAATGAAAACTGAATTTCTGAAAATCACCGGTCACGCGGCGGATGACGAAGCGATTCTCGCCCGTGCGGCCGAAGTCATCAAGCGCGGCGGACTCGTCGCCGTTCCGACCGAGACCGTCTATGGACTTGCAGGAAGCGCGCTTCTTGCGGAATCGGCAGAAAAAATTTACGCCGCCAAAGGACGTCCGGCGGACAACCCGCTGATCGTCCACATCGCAAAGCCCGAAGACGCGGAAACCATCGCGTACACAAACGAACTGTACTACGCTCTCGCAAAGCGGTTCATGCCGGGTCCTCTGACGATCATTCTTCCGAAGAAGGATATTATTCCTTCCACCGTCACGGCGGGAATGAACACCGTCGGCATTCGCTGCCCCTCGAATCCGGTGGCGCATGCCTTGATCGAAGTTTCAGGTCATCCGATCGCGGCACCGAGCGCGAACCGTTCGGGTATCCCCTCTCCCACCAACGCCGTCCACGTTCTGGAAGACATGGATGGACGCATTGACATGATCCTCGACGGCGGCGACTGCGAGATCGGTCTGGAATCGACCGTTATCAAGCTGGACGAAGACGGCAGCGGCTGCACGATCCTCCGTCCGGGCGCTGTCACGGCGGACATGCTGTCACAGGTCTGCGCAAAGGTAACGATCTCCCGTGCGGTCATCGAACCTTCCCTCGCAAACGACATCAAGCCGGAATCCCCAGGGATGAAGTACAAGCATTATGCACCGAAAGCGGAAGTCGTGCTGATCGACGCGCCGGAAGATGTATTTGTCAATTTTGTACGACGCGATTCCGCATCCATCCGCCGGTACGGTATTTTTGTATCCAACGAAAACACCGGCTACTTCACCGGCGGCGTTATGCTGCTGACCGGTCCGCGGAACGATGCAAAAGAAGCATCCCGCCGGCTGTTCTCCCTGCTCCGCCGTGCCGACGAAATGGAGCTGGAAAAAGTGTATGCCCTCCTTCCTCCCGCAAGCGGCGAATACCTCGCCTATTACAACCGTATCGTCCGCGCTGCCGGATGCCGGATCATCAAACTCGGAAACAATTATAATTAAACATATCGGAGAAAAATTATGGAACTTGTTACCAACACTATGAGAGCATACGTTGCCGACGTTCAGAAGCGTCTGACCGCTATGGGCAGACCCGTCATCGCTGATATGTTCAAGGCAACCTACCTCAACACCATCGAAACCACTGTCAAGCTCGACGACAACGGCGCGTTCGTCATCACCGGCGATATCCCCGCGATGTGGCTCCGCGACTCCTCTGCGCAGGTCCGCCACTACCTCAACCTCACCGCAGGTGACAGCGCGATCCGTTCCCTCGTTGCAAGCCTCGTGAAGCGTCAGGCTTACTGCATCCTCGACGACCCCTATGCAAACGCATTCAACCAGACCAAGAAGGAAGGCGGTCACTACGCCGACACCACCGAATTCGATAACCCGATGGCATGGGAACGCAAGTACGAAGTCGACTCCCTCTGCTATCCCGTCAATCTCGCGTACCACTTCATGAAGGCGTCCGGCTCGACCGAACACCTCGACGACACCTTCAAGCAGGCATGCCTGAAGATCCTCGACACCTTCGAAACCGAACAGTATCACGCGGAAAAGTCCCCGTACCGCTTTACCCGTACGAACTGCCCGCCGAGCGACACGCTCAAGTGCGACGGCATGGGTACCCCCGTTGCCTACACCGGCATGACCTGGAGCGGCTTCCGTCCCAGCGACGACGCGTGTGAATACCACTATCTGATCCCGTCCGAAATGTTCGCCGTTGTGATCCTCGGCTACATGGCGGAAATCGCGGAAAAGGTATGGCACGATACCGCAATGAAGAACCGTGCGTTCAAGCTGCGTGACGAAATCGACGCCGGCATCAAGAAGTACGGTACGTTCGACCATCCCGAATTCGGCACCATCTATGCCTACGAAGCGGACGGTCTCGGCAACCAGAACTTCATGGACGACGCAAACGTTCCGAGCCTGCTCTCCCTGCCTTACCTCGGCTACTGCGGCGAAGATGACGAGATCTATCAGAACACCCGCCGATTCATCCTTTCGAAGAACAACCCCTATTACTACGAAGGTACTGCGGCAAAGGGAATCGGCAGCCCGCACACCCCGAAGAACTACATCTGGCATGTTTCCCTTGCAATGCAGGGTCTGACCTCCACCAGCGAAGATGAAATCAATGCCATCCTCGACCTGTTCGAAACCACCACGGCGGGCACCGGTCTCATGCACGAAGGCTTCCACGTCGATAATCCCGACAAGTTCACAAGAGTATGGTTCGCATGGGCGAATTCCATCTTCGCCGAATTTGTCATCCACGTTGTAAACAGATAAAATGGAGTTTTTTGGGGAAACCTTTTTTTCGAAAAAGGTTTCCCCAAACCCCATCCAAAAAACTTGAAACAGATAAAGAGAACACAGTGAGTGCAGAGCGTTTGGATATACGATGACGTTTTCTGCACAGGACTTCACCTGATTATTGAATTACAGAGGTACCAATGCCTAGAAAAAAGACAGAAACGAAACCTGAAGTTACGAAAATTGCGGATATCAAAGACCAGATTATTACCGATACCATTGAAACCAACTACATGCCGTACGCGATGAGCGTGATCGTGTCGCGCGCCATCCCGGAAATCGACGGTTTCAAGCCGTCGCACCGGAAACTGCTGTACACGATGTACAAGATGGGGCTGATGAACGGCGGACGTACCAAAAGTGCGAACGTCGTCGGTCAGACCATGCGTCTCAACCCGCACGGCGACGCGGCGATCTATGATACCATGGTTCGTCTGACGCGTGACCATGAAGCTCTGCTCCACCCGTTCATCGACTCCAAGGGAAGCTTCGGCAAGCATTACAGCAGCGACGAGGCTGCTGCTGCCCGTTACACCGAAGTCAAGCTTGAACCCATCTGTGCGGAGCTGTTCGGCGGCATCGACAAGGATGCGGTCGACATGGTACCGAACTACGACAACACCATGCTTGAACCCTCCCTTCTGCCGACGTCGTTCCCGAACATCCTCGTCTGCCCGAACATGGGTATCGCGGTTGGACTGTCCTCGCAGATCTGTTCGTTCAACCTCGCGGAGATCTGCGACGGAACAATCGCTCTTCTAAAAAATCCAAACACGACCACCGACAAACTGCTCGAACTCATCAAGGCTCCCGATTTTCCCGGCGGCGCGAATCTGATCTACGACCGTGCTCAGATGAAGCAGATTTACGAAACCGGTTCGGGCAGCTTCAAGATGCGGGCACGCTATAATTACGACAAGAGCAAAGGACTCATCGAGATCACACAGATCCCGTATTCAACATCGAGCGATCTGATCATCAAGAAGATCGTCACTCTCATTAAAGAAGGAAAGTTCAAGGAAATTTCCGACGTCCGCGACGAGATCGACCTGTCCGGCTTCAAGCTGACGCTCGACATCAAGCGCGGCACAGATGCGGATGCGCTGATGAACAAGCTGTACCGCATGACCACGCTCGAGGACAGCTTCTCCTGCAACTTCACGGTACTGATCGAGGGACGCCCGTTCCAGCTCGGCGTTCGCGACATTCTGATCGAGTGGATCAAATTCCGTCTCGGCTGTGTACGCCGTGAACTGACGCACGAACTTGAGAAAAAGAAGGACAAGCTCCACCTGCTGCGCGGTCTCGGAAAAATTCTGATCGACATCGACAAAGCGGTGAAGATCGTCCGTGAAACCGAAAAGGAATCCGACGTTGTGCCGCGTCTCATGGAAGGCTTTGAGATCGATGCAATTCAAGCGGAATACATCGCTGAAATCAAACTGCGCCATCTGAACCGCGAATACATTCTCGAGCGCATCCGCGAGATCGAAGATCTGCAGAAGGAGATCGCCGAACTCGAGGACATTATCGCGGACGACATCAAGGTAAAAGCAGTCATCGCAAAACAGCTTGCAGCCATCAAGAAAAAGTACGGAAAACCGCGCAAAACACAGCTTATCACAACGGATGACCTTGAGGAAGATTCCGGGGAAGAAGAAGTCGAAAATTACCCGATCTTCGTTGTTCTTACGAAGGAAGGATACTTCAAAAAGATCACCCGTCAGTCTCTGATGCGCGCGGACGAGCAGAAAATGAAGGACGGCGACGAGATCATCGCCTCGGAGGAAACGGAAAACCGTGCCGAACTGATTTTCTTCACTGACCGTGCCCAGGCGTACAAGTGCAAGGCAGCCGATATTGATCCCGTCAAGGCGTCCGCCCTCGGCGACTTCATCGCGGCAAAACTCGGATTTGAAGAAAACGAGCGTCCGGTCATGATGAAAGCAATCACAGAATACGATCCGGATGACAATTTCATCTTCCTTTTCGAAAACGGCAAGGGGGTAAAAATCCCCGCATCCGCTTACGAGACGAAGACCAACCGCCGCCGGCTCACCGGCGCTTTCTCGGATGCCTCCCCGATCGCGGCAGTGCTGTACGAGCATGAACCAATGGACATCCTGATCGAGAACAATATGGGCAAGGCGATCCTCATCAATTCCTCTCTCATCCCACAGAAAACAACCCGTACCTCTGCCGGCTCCATCCTCTTCACGATGAAGGACGGCATGATCATCACGTCGGTTCAGTCGGGTACGGACATCGATATGGAAAAAGCGGCAAAGTGCCGGAAACACAAGATCCCCGCAACCGGCATCACGATCAACACACTTATCTGACGCTTTTCAGAAGTAGTTTCCGCATGAATCCGCATTTTTCCGGCTTTCATCCGGAGAAATCAAATTTTCCCGGGGAACCCTTTTTTAAGGAAAAAGGGTTCCCCGAACCCCTCCGAAAAACCTTTAAGCAGACAAAAAGCAACAAACCGTGCATGTATTTATTATAGATATGCACTGTACCTCACATATTTATTTTGTTTGAAAGTTTTTGAAATGGGGGTGTGGGGGAAAAACTTTTTTCAAAAAGTTTTTCCCCCGCAAAAATTGATTTCCCTGAACTCACCGGATTCCCCTTGCATTTCATGCGGAAATGATGTATAATGAACCATATCCAACCTTTCCGAAAGGCGGAATCAATTCTTGAAACTCAAATTTACCAAAATCACCGCTCTTGTCCTCGCGGCGATGGCAGCATTCGGCGTGACTGCGGCTGCGGCCTACGACAGCTCGGAAGACCCGCTCGTATCCCTCTCCTACCTCACCAAGATCTTCAAAACCGAACTTCTTGAGGAACTGAACGACACCATCGAATCCGAAATCGCCCGCAGAATGGACAATCTCGACCTTTCTCAGTATCAGCCTTCTTACGAAGAACCGGCTCCGGCCGCTTCCTCTACATATGAAGTCATCGAACTCTCCTGGGGAGACTCCCTTTATGCCGCCGGTGCCTGCGACATCATGCTCCGTGCCGGCAGTGCCTACTGCATTGCGCCCGACGCCTCACAGGGGATTGCCGATTACACATCCGGCACTGAAATCTACAACTATCAATATCTCACGAAGAACCATATGTGTCTGATCCCGCGCGGAGATGGCCGCGGCATTATGGCAGACTCCGAATCGGTCTTCGTTATGGTAAGGGGGGAATACACCATTGTCGAAGGATAATATGAAAAAGCCGCGCACCCGTGAAGAACGCAAAAAGCTCATGGTCCGTATTATTGCGCTCATCATGGCAATTCTCATGGTCGTCGGTATGGCTTACTACACCATCTACGTTCTCACTTCTTCCGTCAGCGCGGCGGAAACCACGACAGCAGAAGCTATTGACACATCCTCGCTCAAAAACAGCGAGGATGTTCTGGTTAGCGTCGGTCTCAACTACGGTTCCAGCCTGACCAAGGCCTTCGGTCTCTGGTCGGACGAAGGGTTCACGGTCGGGACACAGGAACTGAGCGATGACCGTTCCTTCGAAGCACTCTGGGATCTCCCCACCCAATACATTTCCTGCACAGTCGACGACAATCTTGCCTCCTCTTCCGGCACCTTTGTTCTCGCAGACGATGAAGA
The DNA here is from genome assembly GCA_017398585.1 of Clostridia bacterium. Lineage (GTDB taxonomy): Bacteria > Bacillota > Clostridia > Oscillospirales > CAG-272 > UMGS1696. The sequence goes on along the minus strand of JAFQFS010000114.1, from coordinate 20,763 downwards.
TGACACCGATATCGGCGGGTATCACATTCAGGTGGACTGCAGCGGTTATGACCGCGAAGAACTCGAAGAACTGATCGACGACACGGAAGATGACGTCGACGATCTCGGTCTGTACCTGATCCCTTCTTACATCCATGATTCCTACGCACTGCGCGTTGGTGCATTTGCGGACGAAAACGACGCGGAAGACGTTCTCGAAGATGTGGAAGACATCTTCCGCCGCATGGATGTTGAGGTTGTTGAACCGAGCAGTACGGCAGTTTCCGTTGTCGATCCCGACAACGAATACATCCTGTTTGAATTTGACTGCGATGCGGAACTGGAACTCGGTCTGACCGGGCATGAAGATACCAACGGCAATACATACATGTCCACTCCGGCAGGAAACATTTACGACGGTGTGTTCTGCTTCAAGCGTTACGACAACGGCGATGTGGAAGGCGTACAGCTTGTGAATATCCTTCCTCTGGAAGCTTATATTGCAGGTGTCCTTCCTTATGAAACATCCAATTCGTGGCCGCTTGAAACGCTGAAAGCGTTCGCAATCACCATCCGTTCATACACTCTCTCCCACCGGAACAAGCATTTTGACCGCTACGGTTTTGACCTCTGCAACACCACGGACTGTCAGGTCTACAAAGGCGCTGGCAAAGTCAATCAGCGCATTCTGGATGCTGTTCTCGGTACTGAGGGAGAAATCCTCGTGTACGGCAGCGAAATCGTCAATGCCTATTACTCCTCCAGTGTCGGCGGTGTTACGGTCAGCGCAGAAGACGCATGGGGGGGACAGGATAAAATGCCTTACCTGAAAGCTGTCGAAACCCCCTGGGAACGCTACATGACCCACAGCAATGGCTTTTGGACGTATGAAATCTCCCCGTCCGCGCTCTGCGATCATCTGAATCAGAAAGGATACACCACCCTTGAAGATGAGATTGAAGACGTCGAAATCCTCGAGCTTGCAGAAAATTCCACCTACATCAAATCGCTCCGGATCACCGACATCCACGGTGAAAGCGTCACCATCAATTACACAGACAATGTCCGCATTGCATTGACCCCCTATGTCAAAAGTTCCAACTTCGTCGTCGGACGCGGCAGTGTGGAATACAGTGAAAATGTCGTCATCGAGGACAACTATGTCTCGGAAGAAATTCCGGAAGAAGAACCCGAATACATCGGCGGTGCCTCCTCCGGCAAGGAATCCGGCTACACGGATGTGGATGGTTGTTATGTCATCACCGCAGACGCCATTGACCGGCACTACACGTCGATCTGGACAAGCATTGTGACCGGCGACGAAAATGTTCTGTACGACAAAATCGACTTCTTCGTTATGTCCAGCCAGAACGCTCACGCCTTCCTGGGCGATGAATACCTGCAGTACGCCGAAGAAGAAAAGCGGGAAGAGCGTCACAACACGCAGATCGTCGAGGATAAATCCGACGGTGATCTGGTCTATAAGGTCGCCTACGCAGACGACGAGGACAATTTCATCTTCGTCGGCAAGGGATGGGGACACGGCGTCGGCATCAGCCAGTACGGTGCCCGTGACCTCGCGGATCTCGGCTATTCCTATGAGGATATCCTGTATTCCTACTTTACCGATGTCGATATTGTCGATTACGAGAATTATCAGTAAAACAAATGTCCAGAAAGAGCATACGATGTTCCACATCGTATGCTCTTTTCTTTGCAGTTCGCGCAATTTATATATATAACGGCGTTTATTTTTACACCAATATGTACATTTCACCAATATACTTTATCGACTAAAAAATCATTGCTTTTTATCCGTCCGGATGTTATAATTAGTTTTGTAATAAATTATATCACAAAATATAGTAAAAATATCAAAAAAGAAAGGACTGCAATCTGGATGAAAAATCTCAACGTCAACGGCAAAGCCCCGGAAAACGATGAGGAATTTGTGGAATTCCGTAAGACTCCCATGATGCTCATCAATGAAATCAACCGGCTGATGGGCGATAAAATCCGCAGCAGCGGAGAAGAACACCCTATCGGTCAGAAATCCGGACGCCTGCTACTGATCGAGCTGGCAAAAAAAGACGGTCGGACGCAGCTTGACCTCGTCCATGCAACGCATCTCAAAGCTCCGACCATCAGTGTGGCTCTGCAGAAGCTCGAAAAGGACGGCTATGTCTCACGCCGACCGGACGAATACGACCTCCGGGCGACCCGTGTGTTCCTGACCGAAAAAGGGCGCGCTCTGGACAATAAACTCCGCAAGCGGATCCATGAGGAAGAAAGTGAAGCGATGAAGAATCTGACCGATTCCGAAAGCGAAACTCTCATGCGTCTGCTGAACAAGATCAAAAACAATCTCATTGCTGAAACCGAATCGGAACGATTCTGAAAAGGACGGTGTCTTATATTGAAAAAAGTCAGACTTGCGGGATATCTCAAGAAATACTGGTTCTTTGTGATTATTTCCCCGTTATTCATGGCAGGTGAAGTCATTGTTGACCTCCTTCAGCCGAAACTCATGTCAAAGATTGTCAACACCGTTGTCGAAAGCGGTGAACTCTCCGTTGTCATGAGCACCATCATCTCCACCTGTTTCCAGATGCTCGGTCTCGTTGCCGTCGGCGGCTTCATGGGACTCATGTGCTGCTACACGGCAAGCATCGCGTCACAGGGCTTCGGCAGCGATGTCCGTATCGACGCATTCAACAAGGTCATGTCCCTCTCTCTCGAACAGACCGATAAATTCACAACCGGTTCGCTCGTCACCCGTCTGACGAACGACATCACCGCTCTGCAGGATCTCGTTCAGATGATCCTCCGCATGTTCGTCCGCGCCCCCATCTTTATGATCGGCGGTCTGACAATGTGTCTCACGCTCGATGTTTCCTTCGGTTACGTTGTGGCAATCTCCTTCCCCTTCCAGCTCGCCGTTGTCCTGTTCATGGTGTTCAAGGCCTTCCCTAAGTTCTCCATTGTGCAGAAAAAGCTCGACCGCGTGAACTCCGTCGTACAGGAAAGTGTTACCGGCGCGCGCGTCGTCAAGGCGTACACCCGTGAACCCCACGAAATCGAACGCTTCGCCGTTGCCAACGACGAATACCAGAAAACCAACCTCTCCGTACAGATCCTCATGTCCTGCGTATGGCCGATTCTCTCGATCATCATGAACGCCTCCGTTCTGGCGATCATCTACGTCGGCGGTCTGCAGGTCGAAGCGGCACGCATCAACGTCGGTGACGTCATGGCAGCCGTTCAGTACATCTCACAGGTACTCCATTCCATCATGATGGTATCCATGATGTTCAACCAGATCGCACGAGGCAAGGCCTGCGGCGACCGTGTCCGTGAAGTCCTCGAAGCCGATCCGACCATCGTTTCCGGCTCCACCACCGAAGCCATGGAAACCGGCACCGTCCGTTTCGAAAACGTATCGTTCAAGTATCCGGGCGCAGCCGGCAACAACGTTCTCGACGGCATCTCCTTTGACGTAAAGAAGGGCGAAACCGTGGCGATCATCGGCGCAACCGGTTCCGGCAAATCCTCTCTTGTCAACCTTATCCCGCGTTTCTACGATACGCTCGACGGTACCGTCTATGTCGACGGCGTTGACGTAAAGAAATGGGATCTCCAAAAACTCCGTCAGAAAATCGGCTTCGTTCTCCAGAAGAGCGAGCTGTTCTCCGGCACTGTCAATGAAAACATCGGCTGGGGCAAGAACGATGCAACGCAGGAGGAGATTATCTCCGCCGCGAAGGTTGCTCAGGCAGACGAATTCATCTCCCACATGGAAGAAGGCTACACCTCCTACGTTGCCGAAAAGGGTGCTTCCCTCTCCGGCGGTCAGAAGCAGCGTGTCGCAATCTCCCGCGCGGTTCTCCGCCGTCCCGAAATCCTGATCTTTGATGACAGCACCTCCGCGCTTGACCTCGGTACCGAAGCCAAGCTCCGCAGCGCACTTCACACCGAATTCGAAGGCACGACCATCATCATGATCGCGCAGCGCATCGCGAGCGTCATGCACGCAGACCGCATTGCCGTCATCGAAAACGGAAGGATCACCGCTTTCGACAACCACGACAATCTTATGAAAACCAGCGAAACATACCGTGATATTTACAGTTCCCAGATGAAAAACAACGGAGGTGACGCAGAATGAACAGAGACCCGAAAATGAACAACAAGCAGATGCCTCCGCCGTCCGGCGGTCCCGGAATGCCCGGAAAAGGTCCGATGCCGGGAGGTCCCGGAAAACCGGGTGAGAAAAAAGAAATGACGGCGGATGAACTCCGCGCCGTCATGAAGAAAAACGGTACCAATCAGGGACGCGGTCCCGGCGGCCCGATGATCCGTGAAAAACCCAAGGACGCAAAAGGGACACTCCTCAAGCTGATCAAGTACATCGGCAAGAGCAAGTACCTCGTCTTCACCGTCATGGGAACGACGATCCTGTCGACGTTCCTGAACCTCCTCGGTCCGAGCCTTCAGGGGCAGGCGATCGACGCGATCACCATCACCGCCGGCAAGGCGTCCGTTGACTTTGACACGCTCATCCGCGTCCTCGTGATGATGATGCTCGTCTACCTCGCAAGTGCTGCAATCCAGATGCTTCAGGGCATTGCGTCGGCGAAGATCACGCAGACGACCGTCTTCACGATGCGTTCCGACCTGTTCAAAAAGATTTCCTATCTCCCGATCGGTTATACGGATACCCACGCACACGGCGACATCATGAGCCGTATGACGAACGACGTCGACAACATCTCGATGACGTTGTCCTCCTCCATCTCCTCGCTCATCTCCGCCGCGCTGACCCTGATCGGTGCGTTCTCCATGCTGCTCTATTACGACTGGCGCATGGCGTTTATCTCCCTCATCACGATCCCGCTGACCCTCCTCGTTTCGATGAATCTGTCGAAGTTCATGCGGAAATACTTCGTGGAAAAACAGGTGCTTCTCGGTCAGATGAACGCACAGGTGGAAGAAATGGTCACCGGTTACAAGACCGTTATCGCATACGGAAAGGAAAAGGACGCCTGTGAGGAATTCGCAAAGATCAGTGAAGAATTCCGAAAGTGCAGCATTCGTGCCAATGTATGGGGCGGTCTCATGGGTCCCGCGAACAACATCATCAACAACCTGAACTACCTCATCGTTGCGGCAACCGGCGCGTATTTCACGGCAACCGGTGCGATCTCCGTCGGTGACATTCAGGCGATCCTTCAGTATTCCCGTCAGCTCTCCATGCCGATCAACCAGATCGCAAACCAGTACGCAAGCATTCTGACCGCGATCGCCGGTGCGGAACGCGTCTTCACAATTCTCGACACGCCGAACGAACTGGACGAAGGCACAGACGACATGAAGGTAGAAGATATCCGCGGGGATATTGAATTCAACAACATCAACTTCTCCTACATTCCCGGCAAGCAGGTTCTGCACAACTTCAACCTGAAGGTAAAGCAGGGGCAGAAGATCGCCCTCGTCGGTGCAACCGGTTCCGGCAAGACGACCGTCGTCAATCTGCTGACAAGATTCTACGATGTGGACTCCGGCGAGATCAAAATCGACGGCGTAAACATCAACGATATCCCGAAGAAGACCCTCCGCAGTGCAATTGCGATCGTTCTTCAGGACACCGTCCTGTTCCACGACACCATCGGCAACAACATCCGCTACGGTCGCCTGGACGCAACGGACGAAGAAATCCGCCGTGCAGCAGCTATGGCAGAATCGGACGACTTCATCGAACGTCTGCCGGAAGAATATGAAACGATCCTCGCGGAAGGCGGCAGCAACCTGAGCCAGGGTCAGAGACAGCTTCTGTCCATCGCACGCGCTGTTCTTGCCGACCCGAAGATCCTCATCCTCGACGAAGCAACCTCCTCCGTCGACACCCGTACCGAAATGCACATCCAGCAGGCAATGGTGGCTCTCATGAAGAACCGCACCAGCCTCATCATCGCGCACCGCCTCTCGACCATCCGTGACGCCGACATCATCATCGTAATGAAGGACGGCACCGTCATGGAAGCCGGCAATCACGACGAACTTCTCGCCCAGAAGGGCGTCTACTACGGACTGTACCAGAACCAGTTCGCCGGAATTGAAACTTAATAAAAGAAAAAATGTGGGGAAAAACTTTTTGAAAAAAGTTTTTCCCCACACCCCTTTTCAAAAACTTTCGGACAAATGGGGCAGACAGAGTTTGTGCGGATTTTCAGGCAGAATCGCGCGGACTTTATTTTTATCCTACTTTTTTGAGGCGGAAGACCAGTCTTGCAAGGGCTTTGCCGTTCCACGGGATGAGCGGGTACAGGTACCGTCTGCGCCCGTCGATGGTTCGGTTCGTTGCCGCAAGGAAGACCGCAATCACAATGCCTGCGGCAAATCCCCAGACATCGAACAGCGCCGTAAGGATCAGCAGCAGGATGCGCAGGTATTTGAACGCGTAGCCGAGTTCATAGTTCGACTGCGTGAAGTTGGCGATGGCAACGAAGGACATATACAGGATCACATCCGGTGACAGCCATCCGACCGTCACGGCAAAGTCGCCGAGAAGAAGACCGCCGACCACGGACAACGAGTTTGACAGAGTACTTGGCGTATTGAGCGAAGCAAGCTTCAGACCATCGAGCGCGAATTCCGTGAGGAACAGCTGAAACAGGATCGGCAGAGCGCCCGGATCAGCGGGAATCAGGAATTTCAGCGATTCCGGCAGAATGTCGCTGTGCATCAGAAGCAGGTACCACAGCGGCGTCAGGATCATGGTCATCCAGAAGATCAGGTGGCGGAGCAGGCGGAGGTAGGTGCCGGTGAGGGGCGGAAAATAGTAGTCATCCGTCTCCTGCAGGAAGTCGAACAGGCTCGTCGGAAAGATCATCGCCTCCGGACTGTTGTCGCAGATGAGAATAATGCCGCCCTCAAGGATCGTTGCCGCCGCCGTATCCGGGCGTTCCGTCGCGCGGATCTTCGGAAACGGATTGTACCACCGCGTTTTCAGCATGGATTCGATCACGCTCTGATGCCCGAGAACGAGGGAATCTGTATCAAGCTGCTGCAGCTTCCGGCACAGTTCCTCGACATAATCAAGATCAGCGCGGCTGTCCATGTAGCACAGCGCCATATCGGTGCGGGTACTTGTGCCGATGTTCAGATAGCGGATGGTGAGATCGGTACTCCGGATGCGGCGGCGGATCATCGCGGTATTGAAAATCATCGTCTCGACAAATCCGTCGCGGCTGCCGCGCATGACCTTGTCGTTCTCCGGTTCCTCCGTCTGACGTGCAGGATATGTCCGCAGGTCGATGATGAGGGCGTTTGCGTCAAATTTGTCGCACAGGAAGACTGTACATCCGCTCATGACCGCGAGAACAAGACCGTCGATCGCGTCGGTCACGTCCACTTCGGCGGCAGGCATATGCTGATCTGCAAACTTCCGTGCATCTCCCGGCTGACTGTCCCCCATGCTTTTGACGCTGAGGACATAGGTCAGCAGCTTCTGCAGCGACTCCGCCTTGACAAATCCGTCAATGTAGTACATGACGATCCTCGCGCCGGCGACTTCCATCGTCTTGCGGAGCATGTCAAAACTGGAGTCCGTCCGCAGGATCGCGTCCATAACCGCGACGTCTTCGTCGAACCGTCCGGTCAGCGTTCCGTTATAAATTTCCATAAAAAATCTCCGTCAATAGCGTTCTACCGGAAAGTATTGACGGAGGTTCTGTTTTTTATGCGGTTATTTCGTGTTGTTTTTAAAGAACTGGTAGTAGTAGCACGGGATCATGCCGTTGTACAGCTTGCGGATCTTGTCCGCACGTCTGCCGTAGAGTTTCGGGAACTGTTCATGCTGGGTGATGACATAGATCTGCCAGCGTTCGAGACGGGCAAACGCTTCGCCCATCGCGCGGTACAACGATTCGGCCTCTTCCGGTGTCATGAGACGTTCCCCGTACGGCGGGTTTGTGACGACAGTACCGCGGCGGCCGAGGGTGTCGATGTCAAGGGCGTCCATCTGGAAGATGTTGAGGTGTTCGGAGACGCCCGCACGCTTCGCACAGGACGAGGCAAGCTCCACGCAGGCGGGATCGATGTCCGTCGCGTAGGATTCGAATTTCGTATCGCGGACGTCCGCACGTGCCTTTTCAAACGCGTCCTTCCACGACTGTTCCGGGAAAAACGGGTAGTTCTGCGAAACAAACGTCCGGTTCATGCCGGGCGCGATGTTCTTCATCAGCATGGCGGCTTCGATTGCGATGGTTCCCGAACCGCAGAACGGGTCCCACAGAAGGACGTCCTCACGCGGTCTCGCGAGCTTGACGAGCGCGGCGGCGAGGGTTTCGCGGATCGGTGCGGCATGCGTTTCGGGGCGGTAGCCGCGCTTGTGGAGCGGTGTACCGGACAGGTCGATCATGAGGGACGCCCGGTCCTTGAAAATGAAGAACTCAATCTTATAGCGTGTTCCTGTTTCGGGAAGGATCTGCAGTCCGTACTTCTCGCCGAGGCGGGTGGAAACCGCCTTTTTGACGATCCGCTGGCAGTCCGGCACCGAAAAGAGCTTGCTCTTGATCGCGTGCCCGCTGACCGGAAATTCGTCGTCACGGGAAATATAATCTTCCCACGGCAGAGCCTTGGTACCGTCAAACAGGTCGGTGAATGTCAGAGCGTCGAACGTGCCGAGGTTGAGATAGAGGCGTTCGGCATAGCGCAGATTGACGCTGCAGACCGCGCAGGCATTTTCGTCCCCTTCGAAGGTGATGCGTCCGTCGATGGTATCCACATGTTTGTAGCCGAGGGCGGTGATCTCCTCGCCGAGCAGTCCTTCCAGACCGAACAGGCAGGTTGCGGTGTATCGTAATGTCATGTTACTGTGTCTCCGTTTCTTTGTTTGTCGGTGCGGGACGGTTCGTTTTCTGAAGAGTGAACGTGAACCGACACCATTTTCCGTATTCGCTCTCGACTTTGATGGTCTCGTTGTGAGCTTCAATGATCGTACGTGCGATGAACAGCCCGAGCCCTACGCCGGTCTTGTCGAGGCCGCGGCTCTTGTCGCTCTTGTAGAACCGGTCAAAAACGTACGGCAGTTCTTCCGCCGCGATGCCAATCCCTTCGTTGTACACGCTGACAACCGTTTTCTGGCCGACATCCCTGATGGAAATCTCGTACCTGCCGCCCTCTTTCGAGAACTTGATGGCGTTGTCGCAGATGTTCGACAGGATTTGATGGATCGCGCCGCGGTCGGCGTTGACGAACATGTTGTCACGTTCGGCATCAAACGATACATCGAGCTTCTTGGCTTCCAGACGCTGTTCCGAGAAAATGATGATCTCACGCGCCATTTCGCAGATATCGAACGGCTTGATGTCGAATTTCCGCTCCCCGGCCTGGATCTTTGTAATATCCAGCAGGCTCGTGACCAGACGCGACAGGCGCTGCACTTCCGTGGAAATAACCCCGAGATAGTGCGGCACCTTGTCCTGCGGGATCGCACCGCTCTGGATATTTTCGATATACCCGCGGATGATCGTCATCGGGGTACGCAGGTCATGTGACACATTCGCGAGAAACAGCCGCTGTACTTCCGTGCTGTGCTGGAGCGAATTCGCCATGTTATTGAACGCCGCCGCCAGTTCCGCGACCTCATCGTTGCCGTTGACCTCAACGCGGACGTCAAACCGCCCCGAAGCGAATGCACGCGACGCACGGCTCATTGCACGGATCGGCGATACCAGACGTTCGGTGATAAAATAGACGGCGATCAGAGCCGCCAGCATCAGCCAGAGTGTTGACATGATGATGGTCTTGATCATCGCTTCGAGCAGTTCGTCCATGTCGGAAACCATCGTACAGGTCATGACCGAACCGACCACGTTTCCGCTTTTGGTCCGGATCGGATGAATATAGGTGAAATGCTTCTCCTCAAAGAATCCTTCCAGCGTATCGTTCCGGGAGATCCCGTTCGATCCCTCCAGCTCGGCTGTTACAGAAGCCGGATAAGCCAGTTCCTCTCCCTGTGAGACGATCCCGTCCGCCCCTGCATAGGTGTCGGAATACGGTGCACCGCCGATCAGCTTGACGTTGCCGTCGCCGTCCGCGATGAAGATCACCAGATTTTCCACGTTGCCGTCAAGAGAGTCGAGCATCGGCTTAATCGGATAGACGGATTTGTTCAGGTAATCAATGAAGCTGATTTCCCCGCTCGTCGTGTAGTCGTCGATAATGAATGTCGTCACGGAATAGGCAATATTCGCCAGCGTACGGCTTTTGTTGTTCTCGTCGTACGTATTCACCAGCGTCGTGATCACGGACGTTGACAGGAAAATGCTTAATATATTGATCAGCATGAAGGCGGAAATATATTTAACAAATACACTCTTAAACATACCAAACTTCCTAAGAAACATCTGAAATTAATCGGAGACTTCCTCCTCTTTCAAAAAACTTTAAACCCGACAATATATTCTCCCAAAAAATCCGCAGATACCATATCCAAATCACCGTTTAAAGCTTTTTGAAAGAGGATCGGTTCCGACTTGCAGAGCAAGTCGGAACCGATCATATTCTTCAATTACTGAATGAGTTCGAACTTGTAGCCGACACCCCAGACGGTCTTGAGGGTCCACTTGTCGGAAACACCTTCGAGCTTTTCGCGCAGACGCTTTACGTGAACGTCAACAGTGCGGGAGTCTCCGAGGTAATCGAAGCCCCAGACCTTGTCGAGAAGCTGGTCACGCGTGAACACGCGGTTGAAGTTCGAAGCGAGGAAGTACAGGAGGTCGAGTTCCTTCGGGGGAATGTCGACGGTCTTGCCCTTCAGCTTCAGTTCGTACTTGCTGCGGCTGATCTCGATGTTTTCAAACTTAATGGTCTCGTCGTCGTTCTGGATGTCGTGCGCGGAGTAGCGGCGGAGAACTGCCTTGATTCTGGACGCAAGCTCCTTCATGTCAAACGGCTTCGTCATGAAGTCGTCCGCTCCGAGCTCGAGCCCGAGGATCTTGTCCACCGTTTCGCCCTTATGCGCCGAGATCATGATGATCGGCTTGGACGAAATTTCACGGATCTCACGGCAGACCTGCCAGCCGTCCTTGTTCTTCGGAAGCATAATGTCGAGCAGGACGAGATCCGGTTCGTACATCTTGAAATAGCTGATACCTTCAATACCGTCACCGGCAGTTTTTACTTCGTAGCCTTCATTTTCAAAATAAATTTTCAGTAAATCGCAGATATTTGCGTCGTCGTCAATAACAAGTAATTTTGTTGCCATAATGTTTTTTCTTCTCCTTTATAAAAACTTTCCGTCGGTAATGAGGCAGGTTTCCCGAAGTATCAGTCTTTCTCTCAATAATGGCTCGTAGTCCGGCTTTATGCCATGTAGTCGCCGTTGTAGCTTACGAGAACAGCCTTTTCAATACCGTCGGTTGCGGTAAGCTTATTTACAAATTCGGTGCTGTCGCCGGAGAGCTTGATTTCGTATGTAACTTCGAGGTAGCCCTTTGCAACAGTCTTGGACTTGATTGCGGATTTCTTTGCGCCTTCCTTGATAATGGAAGCGGCCTTCTGTTCTGCTGCGTCATTGTTGCATTCAACAACGAGGATATAGTCGCAGTCCGGGGTCTTCGCACGAACGAAGATGAGGAGGATAACGCCAACGATAGCGGAGCCGATAACAGCAAGCGGGTACATGCATGCGCCGAGAACGATACCTACACCGACTGCCCAGAAAAGATATACAACGTCAAGGGGATCCTTGATTGCGGTACGGAATCTTACGATGGAGAGCGCACCGACCATACCGAGGGACAGAACAACGTTGGAGGTTACAGCGAGGATAATGAAGGTGGAGATCATCGTAAGAGCGATGAGGGATACGCCGAAGGACTGGGAGAACATAACGCCCTGATAGGTCTTCTTGTAGATGAAGTAAATGAACATACCGAGCGCATACGCAAGGACGAGAGAGATGAGCGTGTCAAGGATGGAGAATTCTACCGCTCTCTCCATGAAGCTATTCTTAAAGATATCATTAAATGACATTTTTGTATATTCCTTTTCTGTTAAAAATTATTGAATTTTTTTCATCCGTGTACAAATTGTCCGGACGACGTTCCGGAATTAACCGAATTTGCGGCATACCTCATATTTGGACATCGATTCCCGGTCGTGTGCCACGGGGTAAATTGCCATTTTGATGATGTCGGGAAGAAAACGGTCGTACTTGACTTCAAGAACGTCCATATCTCCCGTTTCGACGATCGACGCAGGGTTGAACAGGTCCGTCGAGAAAACACCGCTGCGGATCTTGCAGTCCAGCGTCACGCGAACGTTCCCTGCCCTGTAGATGAACGGCGTTCTCGTGTATTCGACGATCACCTTGGGGCGCAGTGCATACCCTTTCATCTGAGCGTACAGTTCTGCGACAACTCCGCGGCCGTCGTCCAGCATCCAGTCAATGTCTCCGGAGGTGATCTTATCGCACTCTTCGCGTGTCAGTCTTGCCTGAAGCTTCTGTGTAAGCTCGCCGACTTTCACTTTTTTTTCAAGAGTTATGATGTCATCGCTCCCGTTGTAGATCCGGATACGGAACTTGGCTCTCGGATTTGTGCCGTTTATTTTCTCGAAAAGCGCCTTATCGTACGCATTGTCAAAGTACAGACTTCGAATCACATATTCCCCCGTGGGACCGGTATGCGGGTCGAGCTGCATGATCTGCCGAAGGCGTCTTTTCAGAATTTCACAGTCACCAGCATTGATCGGGTATTTATACTCGTGTCTGTAAATTGCTTCCGATACCATAGAACCCTCCTTTTAGTAATATCAATTATTTTATCCTATTATTATGAAGATTATGTGAACACAAGATGACAGAAATACAAATTAATCATGATTTCTGTAAAAAAAAGAATTTATAAAATAATTTTGCGGAAACCGCGCGCTTTCCTCTTGAATATCCGCACAAAATAGTATATAATGAGATGATAATTTTTCAAATAAAAAATCAAGGCAGGAATGATAGATTATGAAACTTGGCATCATTGGTTTACCGAACGTCGGCAAGAGCACGCTGTTCAACGCGCTGACCGGTGCGGGCGCACCGAGCGCGAACTACCCCTTCTGCACCATCGACCCGAACGTGGGCATCGTACAGGTTCCGGACTACCGTCTGGACAAGCTGGCGGAAATGTACCATCCGGAGCTTTATACTCCGGCGACCGTTGAATTCGTTGACATCGCAGGGCTCGTCCGCGGCGCGTCCAAGGGCGAAGGTCTCGGCAACAAGTTCCTCTCCCACATCCGCGACGTTGACGCGGTTGTTCACGTGCTCCGCTGCTTCGAAGACGGCGACATCATTCATGTTGACGGCTCCGTTGACCCGTCCCGCGACCTCGAAACGATCAACCTCGAACTGATCTACTCCGACATTGAACAGCTCGAACGCCGCATCGAACGCACCCAGAAGCTCCTGAAGGGGGACAAGACTCTGCAGGAATCCATCGACGTTTACAACAAGCTCCTTGCCGTCATGAACGAAGGCAAGACCGCAAGAAGCTGCGACCTGACCGACGATGAACGCGCGATCCTCGAAGACCTGAACCTTCTGACCCTCAAGCCGATCATCTACGTTGCAAACGTCAGCGAAGACGAAGCGGCAGGCGTTTCCGAAGACAACGAAATGTACAAGGTCATCAAGGCGGCAGCGGAAGAAGAAGGCGCGGAAGTCATCACCGTCTGCGCGGGCATCGAAGCGGAAATCGCGGAACTCGATCCCGAAGAAAAGGAAGTCTTCCTTGCAGACCTCGGCATCGAAGAAAGCGGTCTCGACCGTCTCATCAAGGCAAGCTACGCCCTGCTCGGCTACATCAGCTACCTGACTGCCGGTCCGAAGGAAGTCCGTGCATGGACGATCGTCAACGGCACCCGCGCACCGCAGGCAGCCGGCAAGATCCACAGCGACTTCGAACGCGGCTTCATCCGTGCGGAAGTTGTCGCATACGACGCCCTGATGGAATGCGGCTCCATGACCGTCGCAAAGGAACGCGGTCTGGTACGCAGCGAAGGCAAGGAATACGTCATGCAGGACGGCGACGTGGTTTTATTCAGATTTAATGTATAAGTTTCTCGGGGGAAAACTTTTTGGAAAAAGTTTTCCCCCGAACCCCTTTTCAAAAACTTTCAGACGAAAAAACGAGCGGGATTCTTTTTTTGCTGTACGTGTCAACTGTTGTTCAACTGAATCGATCAACTCTCGCTATACATCCGTGCGCTGACGTGGTATAATAAGATTGGTTCCGGAACCGTACCAAAACAAGGAGGATGTATCATGAATACACCGAAAATCCACGAAATCATCCGTGCGAAACGCAGGGAACGCGATCTGACGCAGGAGGAACTCGCGAATATTCTCGGCGTGACCAAGGCAGCGGTCAGCAAATGGGAGACGGCCGAAAGTTACCCGGACATCACCATGCTTCCGCAGATTGCGCAGCTGTTTCATATTACCATGGACGAACTGTTCGGGTATACACTAGAATTACAGCCGCTGAAAATCGTCAATGAATACCGTGCCGGATTCAAACTGTCTGCTCTTGAGGATCTGTCCTTGCTGGATCACGGTACCGTGAAGGAATGCAAACTCGAGAAATATCTGTACTATATCGGAGATACCACGGAATCCCGCTGGGAAGTCACCGTCTGTTTCATTTCCAACGAAAACGATTTTCCCTATACCGTTCAAAAATACATCAGATCCGGAAATCTGATCGACATGGTCAGCTACCGACTGGCGGACGGAAAAATCGTGGAAGATGACAAACCGACCAAACACTATGTCTGCAAAGACAAGGTATGGGAATATCGGCTTCCAAATCCGAAATTCGTCCGTGAAATGATCAAAGAACAGATCGCGATGGGGCTGATCGACGAAGAAGACGCGTTCTGATTTACTCAGAACGCGCCGAATTTTTCCTGATATTCCCGCCGCAGGATCGAGCAGGTGCCGACGGAGACGTAATGTCCCTTGACATGCATGGATTCGCGGGCGATTCCCTCAAACGTCATGCCGACCTTTTCCATCACGCGGCGGCTGCGGTCGTTGCCAACCATGTAGCGTGCCTCGATCCGGTTGAGGCGGAGGTTCACGAAGCCGAAGCGCATCACGCTCATGACCGCCTCCGGTGCGATGCCGCATCCCCAGTAGGACGGGTTCAGCACATAACCGATTTCGGCGGAATTCGCGTCAAAATTGAACCGAGTAAAGCCGCAGGTGCCGATCATTTTGTCGGTCTCCCGAACGGTCACCGCCCAGTCGTGGAAGTCACCGGCACGGTAGCGGGACTGGATATAAGACAGATAGCGATAGGTATAATACTCGCTTTCGTGCGGATCCCACAGGAGGTACTGCGTCACATCGCGGCGGCTGGCGTATTCGTACATGTCATGGCTGTCACGCTTCTGCATCTTCCGCAGAACAAGACGGCGCGTCTCCAGCACCGGCGGTTCCCGGAAAATCCGGGTAATATCATCGTGTGTCATATCCGATCCCTGTCCTTTGATGGTATAGTTACTTTACATTATAAGCGATTTCCGGCAGATTTTCAATAACCTGCCGGAAGTTTTTTTGTTTTCCCGGCGGTATTTCCCGTCTGCGGTGATATCCGGCAATTTTTTAATTTAATTTACATTTCATGTATTGTATTCTGACAGAAGCTATGGTAAACTGCGTTATACTTATGGAATTGTAACGGCTGCTTCCGCATAGGATGAACTATCCTGTCCTGCACGGAGGCAACATGAACGATACAAAAAGCTATATTTTCGAACTGCGCGATACCCTCTCAGGAAGACTGGCGGCACGGTTTCTGTTTTTCCTGTTTCTGTCCGTTCTCTCCTGCGGAATTGCATTTGCCGTAACCTCCCAGGCATCGTACAGCGGATATTTTCTTGCCGTGTGCCCCGTGGAAAAAGGCAGTTTTTCTGCAGCATTTCTTTCTGTCCTGCGGTGTGCACTCCCTTCCGCCGTCTCTCTGCTCCTCATTTATGCGGCAGCCCACACGGTGATCTCACAGGCGGTCTCCGGCGCGGTGCTTCTGTGGCGCGGAATCTCGCTCGGCTGTACCGGCGGTCTCATCTCCGGCGGTATGGTGGAAAGCGTCGGACGGTACTGGATTCCCGCACTGACTCTGTACTTTGCGGCAACGGTACTGATGATCCTGCTCGCAGCGGTCTCGCATCTCTATTCGCTGGGTATCTGCCGCGCACATTCGGACGGCATGACCCGCATCCGGCGGGAACTTGCTGCGGAGTATCTGCGGATGTTCCTCATTCTTTCGGGCGGCGTGTTCATACTGGGATGCACGGCGGTGCTTCTGATATAGCTTCATCCAGACGGAAATACAAAGCAAAGGTGACTCAAATGCCAAACGATAACAACCGGAACAACCATCCGACCAACTACGGTCGGAACAACTGGAACCGTCAGAAGGAAAGTGAAAATCTTTCCCTTGACGAAATCGAAGCACGCGAACAGGAGGAAATCCGGCAGGCAAAGCGGGCGGAACGCAAAAAATTCAATGTGTTCAACAGCGCGTATGCCGACGGCAAGGGCGTTGACCGGGATGAGATTGCAATCTCGGAAAACCCGACGCTCCCCAATTTTTTCAAGTTTATCGGCCGTAAGCTCAACCAGATTCTCTCAACCAACATCCTGCTCGTGTTCGGGAATTTCCCGATTTTCTTCTTCCTGCTCGCAATGAGCGGCTACTTCTCCCTGCCCACCACAACGCCGTATTACCTTGTTTTTGCCCCCCTTCGCGGTGCGATGCTGTTCAATCAGTCTCCTGCGACTTCGGCACTCTGGACAGTATTCCAGCGTCAGATGGAAATCTCGGTTCTGACGACTGCGGACTATGTCCTGTTTGCACTCTCCGCGCTGGTAATCCTCACTTTCGGTCCGGTCAATGTCGGTGTTACCTACCTCATCCGCAACCTGTTCCGCGGTAAGCCGGTCTTCATCATGCAGGACTTCTTTGATTCCATCAAGCGGAATCTCCGTCAGGCATTCGTTTACGGGATTCTTGACATCTGCATCATCGCCCTGCTCTTTTTTGACATTGTCTTCTTCAATCTCAATTACGGTGTGAACTTTGTTCTGGATACCATGCTCTTCATGATCTGGTGCCTGACTCTGCTGTACTTCTTCATGCGTCCGTACATCTATCTGATGATTGTTACCTTTGATCTCTCCCTGTTCAAGATGTTCAAGAACGCACTGTACTTCACTGTCCTCGGCGTCAAGCGGAATTTCATGTTCCTGCTCGGCACGGCTGCCCTGCTTCTGCTTGAATATGTGCTGATGTTTGCATATTTCCCGCTCGCCGTGATCGTTCCCTTTGTCATCCTGCCTGCCATGATCGTCACGATGAGCATCTATGCCTCCTATCCGGTCATCCAGAAATACATGATCGACCCGTATTACGAAGAGATCTCGGACACTCCGGAAGAAGATGATTGATCTTCGAAAAAAATATTGCAGAAAAACTGCCGCTCTCCGTCCGGAGATCACGGCAGTTTTTCTTATTTCAGATTCAGCAGTTCCGACACCGTCACGAAATGGTATCCCTCGTCGAGCAGCGCCGGAATAATCGTACGCAGCGCCTCCGGCGTCGGGGAGTCTCCGGAAATGTAGTCGTGAAACAGAATGATGTCCCCGCCCTTGACATTTTCCAGAACGTTCTGTACGATCCGGTCACTCGGCGTGTGTGCCCAGTCGAGCGTGTCCACCGACCAGCAGATGACTGTATAATCCAGCTCTGCCGCCGCTTTGCAGAGATCGTTTCCGAACGCGCCTTCCGGAGGACGGAGGAGACGCGTCCGGTATTCGACCGTTTCATAGACCAGATTCTCCGCCTGCTCGATCTCCCGGCATACTGCCCTGTACGGAAGCTGCCGCAGATTCAGATGGGAATACGTATGATTCCCGATCTCATGCCCCGCAGCATATTCCATCTGAAAGATATCGTTGTACCACTCCACGTTCTGTCCGATGGTGAAAAAGGTCGCTTTGATGCCGTATTCCTCGAGGATATCAAGGATCTCGGGCGTATGCACCGGATGCGGACCGTCGTCAAACGTCAGAGCAATGTTTTTGTCGTTGGTGTGCCACGAATACACGACTTCCGCACCGCAGACCCTCTGAGGAATCAGGAACAGCAGCGCAGAGACGGTATACAGCGCGGAGCTGAGAAGTTTGTTCACACGCATTTCACCACAGCTTTACGTCTGATTTTTGGAGAGATCCCGGTTTCCCGTCAGTTCATCGAGGGTACCGAAGCGGTAGCCCATGTTCTTCCACTCACGGATCAGTCCGGGAAGGATGTCCGCATTGGTGGCAGAGGTCGGATGCAGGAGGATCACTTCGCCGTTGTGCGTACCTGCAAGCACTTTCTGCAGGGCTTTGTCCGCAGGCATCTGTTTGTCGTTGTCCCAGTCGGCATAGGCATAGCTCCAGAAGATCGTCTTGTAACCGAGAGAATTTGCCCATTCAAGGTTAGCTTCGTTGAACTTTCCTTCCGGCGGACGGTAGTACTTCGCGATCTCGGTCCCCATCGTATCTTTATAGACCTTCTCCATCGCGGCAAGCTCATCAGCAAATTCCGACTCGGACTTCGCTGTCATATCGGGGTGCTTCGCCGTGTGGTTGCAGACCAGATGTCCCTCGTCGTTCATCCGACGTACCAGATCCGTGTTGCGGGTAACGAGATTTTCCAGGACAAAGAACGCCGCGGGTACTTCCTCCGCTTTCAGCGTATCAAGAATGCGGGCAATGTTGCCGTTTTCATAACCGGCATCGAAGGTGAGGTAGATCACCTTGTCGTCTTCGCCAAGAAAATAGCCGCCGTGTTTGTCAATGAAGGTCATCTCGCCGGGTATCGGCGGACGTTTTCCGTTTTCCGTATGCCTGCAGTACCAGTTTGATGCATGCGTGGACATTGCGGTGCAGTCTTCCTCCTTCCTGCACGGACTGTTCTTCCCGCGCTTCGGTGTGATATCTTCGGGAAGCGGTTCCGTCTCAGCGGTTTCTTCCTTTTTGAACAAGTCGAACAGACCGGCAGGCACTGCTGCGGAAACATGTTCGGTCAGCACAGAACCGCCGAGCAGCAGCCCGGCGAACAGCAATGCAACTGTATGCTTTGTGAATTTCATATAGAATCTCCTTTCTTTCCGTGATTCGTTGTTTATTCTAACCGTCATTTCTCCGGATAAACGCGTTAATTTATGCCTTTTATGCAAATAATATACCGGGGAGACGTCCGGAAGATCGAGCAAAACATGCATAAATCCTGTATATATTCGGTCAGATTGTGTATTTTTATAAATATTATTTGCATATTTATTCCGATTTGGTCAAGATGCCTATTGCTTTTTCACAAGCCGGGAGGTATAATATGTGCACAATAAAAAACACCTCTCAAAAAACAAAAATTAACATTAAAGAAGGATATAGAAATGAAAAAAGAAATCAAAAAAATCGTTCTCGCTTACTCCGGCGGTCTTGATACTTCCATCATTATTCCGTGGCTGAAGGAAAACTACGAAGGCTGCGAAGTCATCGCAGTTTCCGGCAACGTCGGTCAGGCAGACGAACTCGAAGGTCTCGAAGAAAAGGCACTGAAGACCGGTGCTTCCAAACTCTACATTGAAGACCTCCGCAAGGAATACATCGAAGAATACATCTGGCCCTGCCTCAAGGCAGACGCAAAGTACGAAGACTACCTCCTCGGCACTTCCCATGCACGTCCCTGCATCGCAAAGCGTCTCGTTGAAATCGCTCTCGCGGAAGGCGCTGACGCGATCTGCCACGGCTGTACCGGCAAGGGCAACGACCAGGTACGTTTCGAACTGACCATCAAGGCATTCGCTCCCGACATGACCATCATCGCTCCGTGGAGAATCTGGGATATCCAGTCCCGTGACGAAGAAATCGACTACGCGGAAGCACACAACATCCCGCTCAAGATCAACCGCGAAACCAACTACTCCAAGGACAAGAACCTCTGGCATCTCAGCCACGAAGGGCTCGACCTCGAAAGCCCCGCAAACGAACCGCAGTACAACAAGAAGGGCTTCCTTGAACTGAGCGTTTCCCCCGAACAGGCTCCCGATACTCCCACCTACGTTACCATCCACTTCGAAAAGGGTATCCCGACCGCGGTAAACGGCGAAGAAATGGACTGCATCACCCTCGTTGACACGCTGAACAAGATCGGCGGCGCGAACGGCATCGGTCTCCTCGACATCGTTGAAAACCGTCTCGTCGGTATGAAGAGCCGCGGCGTATACGAAACTCCCGCCGGCACCATTCTTTACAAGGCACACGACGTTCTTGAAACCATCACCCTCGACAAGGAAACCATGCACTTCAAGACCATCGTTGCACAGAAGCTCGGCGAACTCGTCTATAACGGTCAGTGGTTCACTCCCCTCCGCGAATCCATCGGTGCATTCGTTGACGACACCCAGAAGCACGTAACCGGCGACGTTACCCTCAAGCTCTACAAGGGCAATATGATCAACGCAGGCGTAACCTCTCCGTACTCCCTCTACAACGAACAGACCGCTTCCTTCGGCGTGGACGAAGACTACAACCAGAAGGATGCAAACGGCTTCATCAACCTCTTCGGTCTCCCGATCAAGGTAAAGGCTCAGGCAGAAGCAAACTGGGACAAGTAATTGAATCAAATAACCGGGGAGATGCTTTTTGAAAAAAGCACCTCCCCGGACCCC
>JAFQFS010000113.1 GCA_017398585.1 Clostridia bacterium | reverse complement strand
GGGCAGTTGCTCAACGTAGAGGGATTGCTCTCCTTCGCACTATATCAAGGTTAGCCTATACGGCGAGGGAAGTCAGGGTCTCGGTGGCCCCTGACTTCCGTCTCCACCCTTCCTCAGAAATTGGATCGCTCATATTTTGTCAGCTGGGACCAACTAAATGTCAGCGCACAGACCCATCAAAAATCCCCTAAAACTCCATCATATAAGCTGTAAAAACCGGCTACAACAGATTAAAGTTCTTTGCGGAGCTTTCTTTCAAGAAAGCGACCGTCTCCCCCGAACTAACAATCCGCACAAACAAAAAAAATCCACACGCCGTAAAGACGTGTGGATTGAAATAACCTTACATAACCTGAACGCTGTAGTTGGGAGCTTCCTTGGTGATGGAGATGTCGTGGGGATGGGATTCGCGGAGACCGTTGCCGGACATCTTGACGAATCTGCCGTTCTGCTTGAGTTCTTCAACGGTAGCCGCACCGCAGTAGCCCATACCTGCGCGGAGACCGCCCATGAGCTGGAATACGGTGTCGGAGAGGGGTCCCTTGTAGGGAACGCGGCCTTCTACACCTTCCGGAACGAGCTTGCGCGCGTTTTCCTGGAAGTAGCGGTCCTTGGAGCCCTTTTCCATAGCTGCGAGGGAGCCCATGCCGCGGTATACCTTGAAGCGTCTGCCCTGGTAGATTTCGGATTCTCCGGGGCTTTCTTCGCATCCTGCGAGGAGGGAGCCGACCATGATAACGTTCGCGCCTGCTGCGATTGCCTTCGGGAGGTCGCCGCTGTACTTGATGCCGCCGTCCGCGATAACCGGGATGTCGGCTTCCATGGCAACGGAGTATGCGTTCATGACCGCGGTGATCTGCGGTACGCCGATACCTGCTACAACACGGGTGGTGCAGATGGAGCCGGGGCCGATACCGACCTTGATCGCGTCAGCACCTGCTGCGATGAGGTCGCGTGCCGCTTCGCTGGTTGCGATGTTGCCGGCGATGAGCTGGCATTCCGGGAATGCTTCCTTAACCTTTGCGATGCAGTTGAGGATGTTGCGGGAATGACCGTGTGCGGAGTCGAGAACGAGGAAGTCCGCGCCTGCTGCGAGAAGTGCGCCCGCACGGTCGGTTACGTCAGCGGTAACGCCGATCGCTGCGCCGCAGAGAAGACGACCCTTTTCGTCCTTTGCCGCGTTCGGATAGCGTTCTGCCTTTTCGATGTCCTTGATTGTGATGAGACCGCTGAGCTTGCCTTCGCTGTCAACGATCGGGAGCTTTTCTACCTTGTGGTTGCGGAGGATGTCGCGTGCTTCTTCAAGCGTGGTGCCGACGGGAACGGTGATGAGGTTTTCCTTGGTCATCACTTCGTCGATCTTTACGTTGAAGTCGTCCATGAAGCGGAGGTCACGGTTGGTGATGATGCCTACGAGATGACCTTCGTTGTCGCAGATCGGCACACCGGAGATCTTGTACTTGCCCATGAGCTGGTCTGCTTCGTAAACGTAGTTGTCAGGATGGAGGAAGAAAGGATTGGTAATAACGCCGTTTTCGCTTCTCTTTACTCTTTCAACCTGGTCGCACTGCATTTCGATGGGCATATTCTTGTGGATAACGCCTGCGCCGCCTTCACGTGCCATCGCGATTGCGAGAGCAGATTCGGTAACGGTGTCCATTGCCGCACTCATGAGCGGGATGTTAAGTGTGATTTTCTTGGTGAGCTTTGTCTTGAGGGAAACCGTGTTCGGGAGAACATCGCTCTGCGCCGGGATGAGAAGCACGTCGTCAAAGGTAAGACCTTCGTACGCAATTTTGCTTTCGAATAAATTCATCTTCCTGTTACCAATACCTTTCTTGTGATAATATAAATTTCGCGGGAAACATTTTTTGAGAAAAAATGGTTTCCCGCACCCTTCCAAAAACCTTTTTGACCTATGAAGAAATAGGGTGCGGATTCTTGTTGCTTCAGGGAGTTGTCTGCTTTTTACTATACATGAATATTGCTAAAATTATAATGGATTTGACCGTTTCTGTCAATTTCTAAAATACACAATTTTCGCCTGACTTTGTGCGGCAATTTTGGAACGACGGAGGTCGTCCGGGTTTACCACCGACAGCCGGGGAACACGATGCCGCTCTGCTTCCGCACTTCGTCGATGATGCGGAGCGTTCCGCGGGTTGCTTCGTGATACGGTTCCTGCGCAAGTTTGCCGTGAATCATCTTCACGAAGTCCGCAACTTCGTAGACCATGTTGCCGGCACCGCCGTCTTCACGTCCTTCAAAAATGACTTCCGGTGCCTGTCTGCGCATGCAGAGGGTCAGCGAATCGAGCGTGGACAGCTTGCCGAGCTTGAGGGAGCCGTCCTCGCCGGTGATGACCGACGGGATCACGGAGTCCGTGATCTTCGAGTAGGCGACATCCACCTGATACGTGCCGTAGTCAAGGAAGACCGTACCCATGCCCTCGAAGCCGTTTTCGAGAATCACGGAGCGGCTGATGATCTCCTTCGGTTCTCCGAAGAGAAGTACGCAGACTTCCAGCGCGTACACGCCGATGTCCATGACCGCCGCGTTGCCGAGCGCGGGATTGAATGCGTTCATGACTTCGCCCGCACGGAATTTGTCGTAGCGGGAGGAATACTGACAGAATTCGAGAACCGCGCGGCGGATGGGACCGATTTTCGCCATCGCTTCGCGGATGACCGGCAGAGCTTCGTCGTGCGCGGGGCGCATTGCTTCGATCAGGACAACGTTGTTCGCCTTCGCACAGGCGAGCATTTCGTCGAATTCGGCGGCGGAGAGCGCGGCGGGTTTTTCCACAAGAACGTGCTTGCCGTGGTTCATCGCGGCGATCGCCTGCGGACCGTGGAGGAAGTTCGGGCTTGCGATGTAGACCGCGTCGATGTCGGAGGAGAGGAACGCCTCCATATCGGTATAGACGTTCGGAATGTTGTGTTTTGCGGCAAATTCGTTTCCGCGTTCGGACGTGCGGGAATAGACGGCGTGGTTGACGATGCCTTCGGAGGCATCCACGGCGTCGCAGAGCCAGTCAACGACGAAGTTGGTGCCGATGATGCCGAGTTTGAGGTTGGACATAGCGGGTTCCTTTCGTGGGTTCAAAATTTACGGAATTGCAGTAGATTAAAAAAGAAAATTTTGATTCAATATCTTTATTATATCATACTTTCTGCATACAGTAAGCGCGGAAAGAGAAGATTTCCGCAGTTTTATAAAATTTTTTATAAAACCGCGATGCACAGACCGACTTCTGCGACTGAATATACGAAAACAGCCGAATGGCAGAAAGGAGATTCTCAATGAGCAGCAACAGACCGATCCTGACCGACCCGGATATTGCCGATTATCTCAGTTATCTCATCGAGTGCGCGGCGATCCAGTATAAGAATTGTCCCGCGATGGAAGATATTCTACAGGAAACCATGCTGGCGGTACTGCTGGAACTTCGGAAAATGGGGTCGATCGCCTATCCGATGGCTTTTCTCTCTATATTACTGATGCATAAATATAACGACTGGCTCCG